>CAZSZH010000001.1:0-99647 GCA_964610785.1 uncultured Flavobacterium sp.
AAGTGTTTGACCACCCGAGGCACCAATAATAGCAGTTCCAGCATCATTCACAGCTAGTATAGCGGCATTGTTAACAGGAACAGTAACAATTGCAGTAGAGCAATTGGTTGGGTTTAATTTTTCACAAATTTGGTACGATACGGTATAGTTTCCAGAAGGCGTACCCGCGGCTACATTCACCGCTCCAGTTGCAGTGTTTAGAGTTACATTAGCATTAGTAGTTGATACTTGAGTTAAGTTCACATTTGCTAGAGTAGCACCACCACCATTCAGAGTATCATTAGCTAATACATTAGCAAGTGTTTGACCACCCGAGGCACCAATAATAGCAGTTCCAGCATCATTCACAGCTTTGATAACTGCATTTACAGGTACTGGAGTAACAGAAGCACAATTATTTGAGGAAATAGGGTCACTATTGGTTCCAGAGATACATGCGGTATTCAAATAACTGCCACTTGATTTTACTGTAGCAACAATTGTTATCGTCGCATTTGCACCATTTGCTAGACTGCCAATAGTCCATACACCAGTGGAACTTACATAAGTTCCAATACTAGGGTTTGCACTTATAAAAGTATATCCAGCTGGCAAAAGGTCAGTAACAACTGCATTAGGTTCAGTATTGAAACCTAAATTAGTCGCAGTAATAGTAAAAGTTGCATTAGTCCCTATGATTGGAGTTACATTATTAACTGTTTTTGTTACTTTTAAATCAGAACAAGGCGTAATTGTTACAGAAACTGGAGCAGACTTAACTGATGCACCACATGACAAGGATGCAATTACATAATAATTACCAGAATTATAGGCATTATATGTATAGGTAGTTGCACCAGAAATAGCTACATTATTGTAATACCATTGATAACTTGCGTATGTGTTATCTGTTGTTAAAGTTGCCCCAATATTATTACAAGAACCATTTCCAAATAAGGCTACAGTAGGTGTAGAAGGTTGATTTATAAAGGCAGAAAAAGTAGCAGACATAGAAAATCCACCACCTTGTTGAATTAATGCAACGTTTAATTTTGAGACACTAGATATTGATATTATTGCTGGACTTCCTAATTGTGTATTCGTAAAAGTTATTAAATACCATCCAGTAGTGCCTAATTGTTTTCTTGTGCTACCTATTAGTGTTTCGATATTAGAACCATTAAGATAAACAATATCGGTGCTATTATTAAGTATAACATAACCAAAATAAGGAAGAACGCCATTACTATAATCAAGAAACTGTGTTGTTTCAACAAAATTAGACCCATTACATGGGCTGTTAACAGGAGCTAAAGATGATATGTCAACTTCACAAGATTGAGCAGAACCATTATAGACCATTACGTTATTAGTCGCAATAATCTCATTAGATGAATACGGATTGGTTCCATCACCGTTAGAAATAGTTAAAAAATCTCCTGCATTGGTTAAAGTTGAGGTTGAAGTTGATATAAATGTTCCGTCAGCCTTAAAATTATTTATAGTTAAAACGGTATTTGCTACAGTAGCAATTATGGTGCTCTTTTCTGGAGTTGTGGTACCTTTAGTTCTAACAATATAATAATCGTTCCCTAAAACTTCTACAGGTGGTATTTGATCTAATGTTCCATCACCACAACCTCCTGGTTGGTCAACTCGGGCTCCAGTATTCATAACTACTGGTTTAGAAGAGGTTACCAAACTTCCCATTGTTGCATTAAAAAGATAACTTTGACCAGCATTTAACGTTGTTGTACTAACGCCATTAATTGTTATTACGGTTCCATCAGATATTGCTAAAACACTATAAATCGGTTTTTCAGATCCAATTACATTTCCATCTCGATAATATCCAACTCTAAAATTCGTTCCAATACCTGCATCTCCAAAACTTGTTAAAGAGGCATTTCCTTTAATATTAGAATCATTTACTGATGGATATGAGTCAGATGCAATGTTTCTATAATTGACAGCTACTGGAAAATCACTTGTCACAATAATCCCCGCAGCATTAACAACTGTGTTTAAAGAATTTACACCTAAACTTGTTGGGCTACCAGAAAATTTATACACCGTTGGAGTACCTTTAACAACACTTACAGTAGTTATTATAGTTCCGTCACTTTTCGTAATTTGAACCGTTGCTGTCGTGGTAGAATTGGTAGAAAGCACCAAAACATTTGCATTACTAAAATACTGCCAAGGGGCAGGTGCAATGTAATGTTTTTTATAAAACTGTGCACTCGCAGAAAAACAAGTAAATAATAATAAAAATAAGGTGATGTGTAACCAAAACTTTTTTACTGTATTTGCTAAAGTAGTTGTTTGCATAATTTGGATGCTTATTTAAATTTGATGCTTAATTATTTTATATAAAATCTTTATATTTACTATTTGAATAAAAGTTATCAACAATTTATTAAACTTATTCATGTGCAAATATATGTTGATAAAACATTAATGAGTTATTTTTTCCATGAATTGCTTTAATACTCGTTAAAATACAGCAATAACAATAAAATACTCTAATTCATTACGCTCAATAGATCATTTCAATTTTTTATCAATTTATTCAATAGAAATTTTCATTTTTTTTCATTCATATAGAAATAACTTATCGAAATTAATTAGGTTTTTATTATTAACCAAAAAAATAATCGATTAAATGCATAAAATATCAGATTAATTGCTTTTAGTATATTTTTTGAGTGTAAAATCTTACAATAAATAATAAAAAAACCTACTCTTAATTACTTAAAAAATAATTAAGGGTAGGTTAAAATAAATTTTATGTCACCTAAATACTTAAACTAGAGATAAATTTTTATTATAGTTTTTTTTCAATGATTTGTGATATTTTTATTTATTGCTTTTTTTCAAAAATGAAATTAGTCCATTCATATAATTTTGCTGATCATCATACATACACATATGGCTTCCCTTATTACAATACAAATAATTACCTTTTGGAAATTGTGAGGCCATCCATTTCATATATTCAGGGTTCATTGTGTCATATTTAGCTCCAATTACTAACGTTGGAACTTTAATGTTTTTTAATTTTTCGGAGACATCCCAATGGGTTAATTTTCCTGAAAGTCCCAATTCGCTTGGTCCTTGCATCGTGATGTATAGCGATTCATTCAATCTCCCAAAAGAACGATTCACAGGTTCTGGCCATTCTTTTACTGGTAATCGCAAGATGTGTTGATTGTAAAAATTATTCATTAAAAGTTCCATGTATTTTGGATTGGAATAATCTTTCATTGCTTCTAAATCCTTGATAGTTTTTAATACTTCCGGATTCATTTGCTTTTCCAATACTTTAGAATATTCTCCATATTTTGGGCAACTTGCCATCATGTTTGAAACCACAAGCCCTTTTAAATTGGTTTGATATTTTAGTGCATACTGCATTGCTAATATTCCGCCCCATGAATGTCCTAATAAGTAAAAATTGTCTTTATTGAGATGCAATGCCACGCGAACTTGTTCCACTTCTTCGACATATCTTGGTAAATCCCACAGGGTAGTATCTTTTGGATTGTCTGAAAAACCAGTACCCAGTTGGTCGTAATAAATGAATTCTATTCCTTCTTTAGGAAGAAAACTTTCCATACATTCAAAATACTCATGCGACATGCCTGGACCTCCATTGAGTAGTAAAAGTTTAATTTTTGGATTGATCCCGAAGTGTTTGGTCCAAACTTTGAATTTCCCTTTGGGAGTTTCAATAGTGACCATTTTGACACCGCCATTTTGAATTCCAGAATCACGTGAACCGAAATAATTTTCACTTTTACGGTCTTGTTTACAGGAGCTTACTAGTATTAAAACTATTGTTACTAGCAGATATTTGATATTTTTCATTTTTTAAAATTTAAATTGTTCCGTAATATAATGCTTTTACAATCCCGTCGGATAGTCCTATTTTTGGCACATAAATTTGTCGTGCACCACTCCATTTCATAGCATTAAGATAAATCTGTGTTGCGGGAATAATAACATCGGCACGATCGGTATTTAAACCTAATTCGGCAATTCGTTGTTCATAAGTTAAAGAACTTAAATATTGGTATTGGGAAGCCAAATAGACATAAGATAAGGGCTTGTCCTGATGTTTTTCGGATAATTTATGAATCTTATTAATATTTCCACCCGAACCGATTAGAGTTATGGTGTCATAAGGTTCACAAACGGTTTTTATCCATTTTTCAATTTCAATCCACACGATTTCGTTAACCATATTGTTTAATAAACGAACCGTTCCATTTTTAAATGATTTAGAAGCCACCATTTTTTGATTAGAAAATAATGAAAATTCGGTACTTCCACCGCCAACATCAACATACAAGTAGGTTTTATCAGTTGATAGGAAACTATGCAAATCAGAGGAAGCGATAATAGCCGCTTCCACTTTACCATCAATAATATCAATGTCTATTTTAGATTTTTCTTTAATAATATCCGCAACTTCTTTTCCGTTGTAGGCTTCTCTCATAGCAGAAGTGGCGCAGGCTTTATATTTTTCAATTTTATACACCTTCATTAAAAGTCGAAAAGCTTCCATGGCATCAACCATTCGATCAATATTTTCAGAGGTAATTTCACCCACAGTAAAAGCATCTTGCCCTAATCGAATGGGAACTCTAATTAATGCCGACTTATTGAATTGTGTTTCTTTTCCATCTTGTTCAACGATATTGGTAATAAGCAATCGCATGGCATTAGAACCAATATCAATCGCAGCATATTTTTTAATTGAAATCATGTACTTGAGAATCTATCTTTTTGGTTTGTGGATTATGATTTATTTATATCCGTATTTTCGTATAGATTTTTATAGTAATTATACGTTTCCAATTGTGCTCTGAAGACAGGCTCATTTTCTTTTCTGATTCTATATTTATTATCTAGTTTTTCCGAATGGTAGCGTGCTTTTACATTTCCTTTCCAGCCTACTTCAAAGTTGTCTATCAATTGTTTTTTGATGTCTTCTTGATAAATTGGACAAGTGACTTCCACACGACCATCAAGGTTTCGTGTCATAAAATCGGCAGAAGAAATAAACACTTCGGGATTGTTATCGTTACAAAAAATGAATATTCTCGAATGCTCTAGAAAGTTATCCACAATGCTAATGGCTTCAATGTTTTCACTCATTCCTTTTACACCCGGAATTAAAGAACATATTCCCCGAATTTGTAATTTCATTTTTACACCAGCGTTGCTAGCATCATACAATTTGTCAATCATCTGAAAATCGGACAAACTATTCATTTTTAAATTGATATAAGCAGGACGACCCGCTTGAGCATTGTGAATTTCTCGATCAATTAGCTTATTGAATTTGGAACGAGAGTAATGCGGAGAAACAATTAAGTGTTTGTATCGATGTAATCTGTAGTTGATGTCAAAAAATTCAAATATTTTTGTTACATCTTTTAATATTTTTTGGTGACTAGTTAGTAAAGTGACGTCCGTATAAACTTTTGAAGTAGATTCATTGAAGTTCCCAGTAGAAATAAAGCCGTATCGTATTATTTTTCCAGCTTCCATTCTATCAATAACACATATTTTGCTGTGAACTTTAAGTCCTTTGATTCCAAAAATAAGTTCAATTCCTTCTTGTTGCATTTGTTCTGCATACGAAATATTACTAGCTTCATCAAATCGGGCTTGAAGTTCTATTTGTACCACTACTTTTTTTCCGTTTTTGGCAGCATTTATAAGAGAACTTATTATTTGAGAGTTTTTTGCTAATCGATATAAAGTAATCTTTATGGCACTTACTTTTGGATCTAATGCTGCTTCTCTCAAAAATTTTATGAGATAAGAAAATGATTGATAAGGTGCAGAAATTAAATAATCTTTATGTGCAATTTTGTTTAATATACTTCCTTCTAGCGATAATCCTTCAACTGGAATAAGTGGTTTTTGTTGGTATAACAAATCAAACCGACCAAGGTTTGGAAAATCCATGTAATCTCTACGGTTATGATAACGACCTCCCGGAATAACACTATCTGAAGCATCAATTTTCATTCTATTTAAAAAGAAAGCTAGGGTGTCTTTATCCATGGTGCTATCATAAACAAAGCGCACAGGCTCGCCAATTCTTCGTTCTTTTACCGACGTGGCTATTTTTTGTAACATACTCTTGCTCATGTCACTATCAATATCTAATTGTGCATCTCTTGTAATTTTTATCATTTGAGCAGAAATACTTTCATAGTCAAATATGTTAAATATATTATTCAAATTATATCGAATGACGTCATCTATCAGCATCAAGTATTTCTTACCATCTATTTCGGGAAGTACTACAATTCTATTAATGTTTTTGGGAATTTCAATAATGGCATATCGTACCTCTTTTTTGGGCTTCAATAATCCCAAAACTTTTGGTTTTTCATCGGTTCTCATCACTAATTTAATCGCTAAATATCCAGCAGTATCTTTCAATAATGGAAATTCAGCCAAATCATTTAATATGATAGTGACTAATTCGGGACTAACTTTTTGAATAAATAGGTCATGAACAAAGTTTTGATGTTCTTGACAAAGTTCATTTTCATTGACAAAAATGATATTTTCTTTTTCTAATTCTTTTTCAATGATGTTTAAAACTCGAAGACTTTCCGATTGTTGTTTGATAACAATATCAGTAATTTCTTTAACTAATTGTTGAGCTGTTATACCACCTAATACTTTTTCGCCTGTTTCACCAGTCAGACTTAATCGTCGAACTGCTGCATAACGCACACGGAAAAATTCATCCAAATTATTGGAAAAAATCCCTAAAAAACGTAATCGGTCTAATAGCGGTACAGCACTATCAGCAGCTTCTTGTAAAACTCTTGCATTAAAAGCTAGCCAACTTTTTTCTCGGTCTATATATCGGTAGTTATGTTCTAAATTCATAGTATAAATTCTTGGAAATACTTTATAAACGTAAAAGGTTATCTATCAATTATCAAAATTAGTGTTAGTAATAAAGATAAAAATCAACTAAAACAGTCCAAATTTATTAACAAAATATCTAATGGCACTATTATCTTTGAAAAGAATTTGGATTTTCATTAGAAGTAACAAATTTAAACCAAAAAAAGTTGCCAGAATCGGGGGTCTAACAACTTCGTATTTTGACTAAAAACACAAAAACATTTTTATGAAAACAGGAACGATTACTTTAATTTTGCTGTGCACATAATTACATATTCAACGTGTGCGTAACAGTAATGGCAGTATTTAATACTTTAGAAATCGGACAATTTTGTTCGGCATCTTTTACTAAATCATTAAAGACTTCAACTGAAATTCCATCTATTATTGCGGTCAATTCTAAATGAGAAGCAGTAATGGCTCCTTCTTCAAGAGTAATGATTCCTTTAGTTTTAAGTTCTTTAGGCGTAAATCCTGCAGCTTGCAAATTAAAAGCAAGTTTCATTGTGAAGCATCCTGCGTGTGCTGCAGCAATTAATTCCTCTGGATTAGTACCAATACCTTCATCAAATCGCGATCCAAAAGAATACGGGGTAGTATTCAAGACGCCACTTTGTGTTGTTAAATTTCCTTTACCATCTTTACCTGTGCCATTCCAAACAGCGGTTGCATTTCTTTTCATAATTATAAGTATTAAATGAGGCATAAAATTATATAATAAAAGACCAACTAGATAGTAACGTTTTGTTAATTCTTTGGTACTGTTATAATTTTGTTATTATCTTCTCTTCAAATTGATTAGGCATAGTTCTTGTAATTTTTAGTTACAAACAGTTGTTAAACACTGGTTTCATTAAGGAGTTTTAATTTTAAAAATCAAAAAAAGATGAACGCAAAACAAATTATACTAATCATGTTACTGGCTCTAACATTACATTCATGCGGCGTCTATTATGCACCAAGAGGAGCCTATTATTCTAGAAGAAATTTCGTCCCCGTTTATAATGTACCGGTTCGAGTTGTACGACATTTTTACGGCACACCTCGCTTTTATGGTGGACACCGTCACATACATTATGGTGGCGGGAGACGTTAATTGTATTAAATTACGTCATTCCTTTTCAATATTTTCTTGTTGATGCACAAAGGCTGTTAATTCTCTTGTAAAAACATCCAATAATTTAGAAGATTCCTTCATATAGGTTACAATTTGGTGTACATCTTCGGGATTTTCAATACCATCTTCTAGCAATAAAGACAAACCCATTATTTTAGCAATGGGTTGTCTTATTTTATGTGAGATGATAAACATCATTTCTCGCAATCCTCTCTCGTAAATTTTTTGAATTTTACTTGCTTTTGCAATTTCTTTTTGAGCTAACTTTAATTGTTTGGCTATCTCTTTTTTATTGGCATTTTGAGCTTTAATTGATTTTTTAGCAAGTTCTAAATCAGTTTCACATTGCTCTAGTTTTTTGTTTGGTGTTAAAAGTACCACATTATCGTCGGCAACTTCAATTTTGTTTTTGTTATCGGTCATTATTTCTATAATTTTTTAAGTTAATATCTTAATAAGTATTTTACTAAAGATACTATTTATTTGTTTGTAAATGAACGTTTTAGTGTGTTAAATTATAATAAAATAAATGTGATAATAGTGTAAAAAATACGCTGTTTTGTGTAATAGTCTTTGAAACAATCCCACCGAACTTTGTGTCGTGATGAAACTTAATTCACACAAAAAAGAAACACAATGAAAAATAATTCAGAATTGCAAACAGATGTTCAGAATGCTATCAAATGGGAACCTTTATTGAATGCTGCAGAGATTGGGGTAACGGCCAAAGATGGGGTAGTTTCATTAACGGGAACTGTAGATAGTTATGCTAAAAAGACAGAAGCTGAAAATGCTGCCAAAAGAGTAATAGGAGTTAAGGCTCTTGTTGAAAAAATTGAAGTTCAGTTTCCTAATTCTTGGAGTAAATCGGATGAAGAAATAGCAAACGAAGCTCTGAAAGCATTAAAATCTAATTATTCTTTTCCGGATGATAAAGTAACCGTAAAAGTAGAAAATGGTTGGCTTACATTAGAGGGAACACTTCCTTGGAATTACCAAAAAGAGGAAGCCAAAAGTTGTGTAAATTACTTGATGGGCGTAAAAGGAGTAACTAATAATATTAGTATCAAATCTGATTCTCACGATACCATTGAACAAAAGCAAGTAGAAAACGCTTTAGCGCGCAGTTTGTCTGTAAATGATTGTGATATTCAAGTGAGCGTTACAGGTACAAAAGTAACCTTATCGGGAACGGTAAACTCATGGTATCAAAAAGAAGAAGCAGGCAGAATTGCTTGGAAAACTTCAGGTATTTGGAGTGTTATCAATGATTTGGCTGTAGATTATTATTATGAATTAGTCGGATAAATAAACAAAGAAAGTGATAAGGTTGCCTTGTCACTTTTTTAATTAAAAATAAAACGTATGTCACTAACCACCGCATTGAGTTGGCGCTATGCCACCAAGAAAATGAATGGAACTAAAATTCCGAAAGAGAAGCTTGAAATTATTTTAAGCGCCATAGCACAGGCGCCTTCCTCGTTTGGATTGCAACCCTATTCTATACTAGTGATTGAAGATAAATCCTTGTTAGAAAAAATAAAGGCAGTTGCCAACAACCAGTCTCAGATTACAGACGCTTCAGCAGTGTTGATATTTGCAGCTTGGAAAAAACTAACACAGGCACACATTGATGATTATTTTAATCGAATTGCTCATGTTAGAAATGTAACGCTAGAAAGTTTGAATCCTCTAAAAGAACATATTGAAACACAATTAAAAAATAGCGATGCCGACAATTTAGTTTGGAATGCCAAACAAACCTATATAGCCCTCGGAATTGCATTGGTGGCTGCTGCAGAAGAATCTATAGACAGCACTCCAATGGAAGGATTTGATAATCACGCTTTGGATGTATTATTGAAACTTAACGAAAAAGGATTGGCCAGCACGGTGTTACTTCCGCTAGGATATCGGGATGCCGAACATGATTATCTCGTGAAACTTAAAAAAGTAAGAAGAGAAAAAGACAAACTTTTCATTAGATTGTAATAGTAATTTTAAAATATAAAGATCATGGCATACAACGGTTATCCCTACTGGGGAATGGATATAATTTGGTGGTTTATTTGGTTGGTTGTTATCTTTTGGATATTTGCCACACCTTATCCCATACCGGGTGAACGCAAACGAAAAGATTCGGCTTTAGATATATTAAAGAAACAACTCGCTTCGGGACAAATTAGGATAGAAGAATATGAGAATAAGAAACGATTAATCGAAAAGTAGATGGTTTTTGATTGGTTTTATATAGGTTGCTGCTCCAGAAATGGGGCAGTTTTTTTGTGTACCAATATTACTCGCGTGTTGTGTCTTTTTTGGTCACAACCTCTTTTATTTTATAAAACAACAAGATGCCAAAAAACGCCATTGAGATTATTTCAAAAATGCGTGCATTTTTAAATCCAACAGAATAGATGTCAATTAAAGTACCTATGATGCAGACACTATACAAGAAAATCAGTAAGGTATTTTTCATCTTTTTTTTGTCAAACTTAATCAATATTATTCAAAAACATTTTTAGGCATTGGTTATTTTATTGATTTTATTTAAAATAACTCATTAATTATGACTTATGATAATTACAATCTGATAAATTTGTTGTTGAGTTCTATAATTATTAAAAATTTAATACTAAAAGTAATGGTAGATTTTTTTAGAGGGTCGTATTTTGAAGCAATGAATATAAAGAATTTGCTAGAGAATAATGATGTAGACGTATTTGTTCTAAATGAAAATATGGCTATCTTGGAACCTTGGGTGGTAACCGCTGCTGGATTTAATCCAGTTACTTTGAGAGTAAACGAAGTAAACTTGGAAAAAGCCAAATCCATTATGGAGGAGTATTGGAATCAAGCTTAAAAAATTTATTTTTATCTGAATTATAAAAAAACAAAAAGATAGGAATAAAAATGCTTTGCGATTGCTGCAACATTTCGTTTACGATCTTATCATCCCTAGTCGAAATGAAGAAAATCAATCAAGTCTATTCCTTTTTTTCCAATTCCACAATTCTTTTTTACCTTTAGGCCTGTAAAAAATAAGAGTATGTCTAAATTTCCGCGGCTCGGCGCCTCTATATTTTCCATTATGTCGCAAATGGCGAACGAACAGCAAGCCATTAACCTCTCTCAAGGATTTCCAAACTTTCCAGTCGATACTCGATTGAAAGAATTGGTGGCAAAATGGGCAAAAGAAGAAATTCATCAATACCTTCCTATGGCAGGTTATCCTCCATTGCTAGAAAAAATAGCCATACTTACGCATCAATCGTATGGTAGAAAAGTCAATCCTGCAGCAGAGATTTTAATTACGGCAGGAGCCACCGAAGGAATTTTTGCCAGCATTCAAGCCTTGGTGCATCCAAAGGATGAAGTGATTATTCTCGATCCTAGTTATGATTGTTATGAAACGCCTATATTATTATGTAATGCCATTCCTAAACGAATACCACTCAACGATGATTTCATGCCAAATTGGGAGCTGATTGGCAATACTATGAAATCGAATACTCGAATGATCATCATCAATAATCCGCACAATCCTACTGGAAAAATATGGACGGTTGAAGATTTCCTGCACTTGGAAAAGCTTTTAGAACTAAATCCCAATATAATGGTGCTTTCAGACGAAGTCTACGAATACATTACGTTTGAAAACCAACATATTTCGGTGCACCACCGTCCGAAACTAGCGCAAAGAAGTATTGCAGTATCTTCTTTTGGGAAATCATTTCACATTACGGGTTGGAAAATTGGCTATCTCGTTGCGCCCGAATTTTTGATGAGGGAAATTAAGAAAGTTCATCAGTTTTTGGTATTTAGTGTCAACAGTGTGGCGCAATATGCATTAAATGATTATATAGATATGGTACAGATTTCTAAATTGGGAGAGTTTTATCAGCAAAAACGAGATTTTTTTAGAAACTTATTCCAGCAAACCCGATTTGAACTTCTTCCCTGTGAAGGTTCCTATTTTCAAATTGCCTCCTACAAAAATATTTCTACCGAGAATGATATCGATTTCACCAAACGATTAGTAACAGAATATGGTGTAGCAACCATTCCATTGTCACCGTTCTATGCAGATGGAACACAAACGCAGTGTATTCGTTTTTGTTTTGCAAAAGATGAAAATACGTTACGAAGTGCTGTCAATAGGTTGTTAAAATTATAAAACAATATTTAGTATGCGTGCATAACAATAATATTTACTACATTTGAAAAACAAAACAAACTACTATGGATTTTTCAGCAAAAATGCTTCGTGATGATGCGTTGCAAGGCAAAACAATAATCGTTACAGGTGGCGGAAGCGGTTTGGGTAAAGCCATGACCAAATATTTTCTAGAATTAGGAGCTCATGTTGTCATTACCTCAAGAGATATAGAAAAACTTCAAAATACCGCCAAAGAACTCGAAACCGAAACCGGAGGAACCTGTTTGGCTGTACCATGTGATGTGCGCCATTATGATCAAGTAGAAGCGATGCTTGCAGAAGTATTGAAAACTTTTGGAAAAGTGGATGTGTTGTTGAATAACGCTGCAGGAAACTTCATCTCTCCAACCGAACGTTTATCTGCCAATGCTTTTGATACTATCATTGATATTGTATTAAAAGGTTCTAAAAATTGCACTTTAGCTTTAGGAAAACACTGGATAGAAACCAAACAAGACTCTTCAGTAGTTTTAAATATTGTGACTACCTATGCTTGGACGGGTTCTGGCTATGTCGTGCCAAGTGCTACTGCCAAAGCGGGCGTGCTAGCAATGACCAGAAGTTTGGCAGTAGAGTGGGCAAAATATGGCATTCGAATGAACGCTATCGCTCCCGGACCTTTTCCTACTAAAGGAGCTTGGGAACGCTTATTGCCCGGTGATTTGGCTTCTAAATTCGATATGACCAAAAAAGTGCCTTTACGGAGAGTAGGAAATCATCAAGAACTTGCCAATTTGGCAGCTTATTTAGTGTCTGATTTTTCTGCCTACATCAATGGTGAAGTGGTAACGATTGATGGGGGTGAGTGGTTGCAAGGAGCCGGAGAATTCAATATGCTGGAGCAAATTCCAACCGAAATGTGGGACATGCTCGAAATGATGATTAAGAATAAAGGAAGTAAATAGAGTTCAGTGTTCGGCTGGCAGTGATCTATTAAATATTTATTACGAAAAAAAGTCAGAATGAAATTTTGTTCTGACTTTCTCTTTTTATAAATCATTCATTACGGAATGTCAAGCACTGAACACTACTAGTCTTAAACAGCCAACGGAATACTGAACACTAAAAATTACAACATTGTTAACAAATAACACTTTTATAAACCATAATAAATCGTATTTTTACACCTCAAAAATTTGAAAAGAATACATGGGCAAAATCATTGCAATAGCCAATCAGAAAGGTGGTGTAGGAAAAACAACTACTTCGGTAAATTTAGCCGCATCACTGGGTGTTTTAGAGAAAAAAGTACTACTTATTGATGCCGATCCGCAAGCCAATGCGACTTCGGGATTAGGAATTGATGTAGAAAGTGTTGAAATTGGTTCCTATCAAGTATTGGAGCACAGCAATACGCCAGAAGAAGCCGTTATCAAATCAACGTCTCCCAATGTAGATGTGATTCCAGCACATATTGATTTAGTAGCCATCGAAATCGAATTGGTTGACAAAGAGAATCGAGAGTATATGCTAAAGCAAGCCTTGGAAAAAATAAAAGAAAGTTACGATTACATTATCATTGATTGTGCACCTTCATTGGGTTTATTAACCTTAAATGCTTTGACGGCGGCCGATTCGGTAATTATTCCAATTCAATGTGAGTATTTTGCTTTGGAAGGTTTGGGAAAATTATTAAATACCATAAAGAGTGTTCAAAAAATACACAATCCAGAATTAGACATCGAAGGTTTGCTTTTAACGATGTATGATTCTCGTTTGCGACTTTCAAATCAGGTGGTTGAAGAAGTTCAAAAGCATTTCAATGATATGGTTTTCAAAACTATAATTCAACGAAATGTAAAATTGAGCGAAGCACCAAGTTTTGGGGAAAGTATCATTGCCTTTGATGCAACAAGTAAAGGAGCTACCAATTATTTGAGTTTGGCGGAAGAGGTTATTCAAAAAAACAGTAATTAATTTATGACAAAAGCAGTAAAAAAACAGGCTTTAGGACGTGGTTTATCAGCACTTTTAAAGGATCCAGAAAACGATATTAAATCGGTTGAAGATAAAAATGTCGATAAAGTGGTCGGTAATATCCTGGAAGTTGATATTGATGCCATTGAGATCAATCCATTTCAACCGAGAACCAATTTTAATGAAGAAGCCCTTCAAGAATTAGCCTCTTCTATTAAAGAACTTGGCGTTATTCAGCCGATTACTGTTAGAAAATTAGATTTTAATAAGTACCAATTAATATCTGGAGAACGCCGTTTACGCGCTTCCAAATTAGTTGGTATGACAACGATACCAGCTTACATTCGTATTGCAAATGACAATGAATCATTGGTTATGGCTTTGGTAGAAAATATCCAACGCCATGATTTAGATCCTATAGAAATTGCATTGTCTTACCAACGTTTGATTGAAGAAATCCAATTGACTCAAGAGCAAATGAGTGAACGCGTAGGAAAAAAACGTTCCACAATAACCAACTATTTGCGTCTTTTAAAATTAGACCCAATTATTCAAACCGGTATTCGAGATGGATTTATCAGTATGGGACACGGACGTGCCATGATTAACATTGAAGATCAAGAGGTTCAAACGGATATTTATCAAAAAATAGTGAGTCAGAATCTATCGGTTCGTGATACCGAAGCGTTGGTAAAAAAATACCAAGACGGATTGAAGCCTGCTGCTGCAAAAACTAAAAAAGGTGGAGCTTTCTCTATTGCAGAGGACCAAAAGAAAGCTTTCACGAATTTCTTCGGAGCTAAAGTAGACGTTAGCATTGCGAGTAACGGAAAGGGGAAAATAGCTATTCCATTTCATTCGGAAGAAGATTTTAACCGCATTGTTAAATTAATAAACGGTTAGTGATTCGTTTTTTTCATATCACAATATTTTTATTCCTGCTTGGGAATTTTTCATCCTTTGCACAAACGGAACTAGGTGAAGGATTGCGAACGAAAGATACCATTAAAAAATCTTCTGATATTAATGTGTTAGCTCCAGCAAAAGCAGCTTTTTATTCGGCAGTTTTTCCGGGAATGGGACAGATTTACAATAAGAAATATTGGAAAGTTCCATTAGTGTATGGTGCATTAGGAACGACCATTTATTTTTACATCAACAACAATAAAAAATATCATTTATTTCGTGACGCCTATAAGCGCAGGCTAGAGGGCTTTAATGACGATAATTATGCTTATCTAGATAATTCTCGCTTAATTGCTGCCCAAAAATTCTATCAAAATAATAGAGATTTATCGGCATTATTAACCGGGCTTTTTTACATCTTGAATATTCTCGATGCTAATGTTGATGCGCACTTGATGCAGTTTAATGTCAATGATAAATTAACGGTTAAACCCGATTTGTTTCGGGATCAGTTTACCGCAAAAGAAAATTTAGGCATTTGTTTAACCTTAAAATTGTAAAGTTTTCTTAAACTTGTAACAAACTAAACAACCTGCGAACTAATCCATTATGAAAATAGCACTTTTAGGATACGGAAAAATGGGAAAAGTAATCGAAAGAATTGCTTTGGAACGTGGTCATGAAATTGTGTTGCGAAAATCCAGCTCTAGTTCGTATGATGGTTTAGAAGATGCCGATGTAGCGATTGATTTTAGTATTCCCACTGCTGCCGTCGGTAATATTTCAGAATGTTTACAACATAATGTTCCTATAGTTTCGGGCACAACGGGATGGTTAGACGACTATCCAAAAATGGTGTCGCTGTGCGAAGAAAAAAAGGGGGCTTTTATGTATGGTTCTAATTTCAGTTTGGGCGTGAATTTGTTTTTTGAATTGAATGATTATTTGGCAAAAATGATGTCGAAGTTCAAACAATATTCAGTGACGATGGAGGAAATTCATCATACCCAAAAATTGGATGCTCCGAGCGGTACCGCTATTTCTTTAGCAAACGGAATAATTGAAAATTCACATTATACAAATTGGAGTTTGGATGAAAATTCAAACGAGAATAGCCTCTATATTGATGCCCAACGAATAGAAAATGTTCCTGGAACACATAGTGTTTTTTATTCCTCATTAGTAGATACCATAGAAATTAAGCATACCGCACACAGCCGAGAAGGATTTGCTTTTGGCTCGGTCATAGCTGCCGAATGGTTAGTAGGAAAAAAAGGTGTCTTTACAATGCGAGATGTGTTGGAATTAAAATAGTGGTAAAATAATCCGTTTTAAATTTAAAACTTAAACAATAATATTATGAACATAAATCAATGGTTTATCTTTTTTCTTGGAGTTCAACTTATACATTTTTTAGGAACTTGGAAATTATATCAAAAAGCAGGTAGAAAATCATGGGAAGCATCCGTTCCGGTATACAATTCCATTGTATTGATGAAAATCATCAATCGACCTACCTGGTGGACCGTGTTGTTGTTTATCCCGGTAATCAACCTGATTATGTTTCCAGTGATTTGGGTAGAGACCTTGCGAAGCTTTGGTAAGAAATCTTCTAATGATACCTTGCTGGGGATAGTAACGTTTGGCTTGTACATTTATTATGTAAATTATACGCAAGACCTGGTCTATCATGCCGATAGAAGTACTACCGCTACTACTAAGGTAGGCGATACGGTAAGTTCGTTATTGTTTGCGGTTATTGTGGCCACGTTTGTTCATACCTATTTTATTCAACCGTTTACCATTCCCACTTCTTCGTTAGAAAAATCATTATTAATTGGTGATTTCTTGTTTGTAAGCAAAATGAATTATGGTGCTCGTGTTCCCATGACCACGGTTGCAGCTCCGATGGTTCATGATACGTTGCCGTTGATTCACACCAAATCCTATCTTAAGGTGCCGCAATTACCCTATTTTAGATTTCCGGGATTTGAAAAAATTAAAAATAATGATATTGTAGTGTTCAATTGGCCGGGCGATACCGTGGTGAAATTCTTTGATAAAACCGGACCACGAGTGGACAAACCTATCGATAAAAAATCAAACTATGTGAAGCGTTGTCTTGGTATTCCGGGTGATTCTTTAAAAATTGTGAATGGTGATGTATTTGTTAATGGTAAAAAAATAATCTTGCCCGAGAGAGCTAAACCCCAGTTTTCATATGTGGTGGTTTATGACAAGAAAACGCCAATTGATATCGAAGGATTGTTACATGATTTGAATATCAACGTAGCTGATGCTCCCGGGGCTATGAACCGAAATAATGATTCTTTGTACTTTCCGGCGGTGACGGCTGAAAATGCAGAAAAATTGAAACATATCTCTGGTTTTACCTCAGTGACACGATTTGTTAACAAAAAAGCTGACTTAAGTGTTTTTCCTCATAGTAAGCCATGGAATATTGATAACTATGGTCCCATTTATATTCCGCAACAAGGTAAAACAGTTCCACTAGATTTAGTTTCCTTGCCGTTATACAAAAGAATTATTACCGAATATGAAGGGAATAAAATGGAGTTGAAAGGGAATGATATTTATATCAATGATAAAAAAACAACTTCCTATACCTTTAAGCAAAACTATTATTGGATGATGGGAGATAATCGTCATCGTTCTGAAGATAGTCGCTATTGGGGATATGTTCCCGAAAACCACATTGTGGGGAAACCCATATTTATCTGGATGAGTTGGAACAGCGAAGGCAAAGGCATTATCAATAAAATCCGTTGGGAACGTTTGTTTACCACAGTGAGCGGCGAAGGACAACCGCAATCCTATTTTAAAGTTTTCTTAATACTATTAGCAGCTTATTTTATAGGAGATTACTTTTGGAAGAAACGCAAAAACAATTAGGTAATTAGATTATTAGATAAATAAATCATTAGATCATTAGATCGTTAGATAATTAGATAATTAGATAATGTCATCATTACCTAATTGATTACAAATGATAAAAAAGTCATAGGGTCTTAAAGAGACTTTATGACTTTTGACTTTAAAATTTTTTGACTAAAAATGAACACTATTTTAATTCATCCAGGTTATTTTCCATCGATAAGTCAATTTGTGGCGGTGTCACAAGCCGAAGAAGTGGTATTGGAAATGGAGGATAATTTTCAAAAACAAACCAATAGAAATCGGATGTATGTCTACAGTCCGAATGGAATTCAATTGTTGAATGTTCCTATTAAACATTCCAAAGAAGCACATCAAAGGATTAGGGATATTAAACTTGAAACGGCTTTCGATTGGCAAAAACAGCATTTTAAATCGTTGGAAGCTGCCTACAGAACCTCACCCTATTTTGAATATTTTGAGGACGATTTGATGCCGATTTTTACCAAAAAGCACACTTTTTTGATGGACTTGAACCTGCAAACCATGGAACTGGTCTCTAAATGTTTGGGGTTACCATTTACCTACCGGGAAACTCAAGAATATTTTCATGACGTGACTAATATGGCAGATTATCGCTATTTGATTCAGGGTAAAAAAGATCAAACTGTTATAGAGTCCTACACACAAGTATTTGATGACAAACACGGATTTATAAACAACTTGAGTATTTTGGATTTGTTGTTTAACGAGGGACGTCATGCGTTATCGTATTTGAAACGACAAACGGTTGCTGAAAACCAATAGATTTATAAGATTGAAAAATCACTTTTAATAAGAAGTCAAATAAGTAAAAAAACAATGAAAATCATAATTCACGGAGGATTTTTTTCGGAATCTTCAACCCATCACGAAACCAAAGTGGCCAAACAAAACGCTTTATTGCGTATAGTGAAAGATTCGTATCACTATTTACAATCACATTCGGCCCTGGAGACTGTTGTGTATGCGGTTTCTTTATTGGAAGACGATGCGCTATTCAATGCCGGTATTGGCTCTCAGATTCAAAGTGATGGTAAGATACGAATGAGTGCTTCTTTAATGGATGGGACTACCGAAAAATTTAGTGGTGTCATCAATATCGAGGAGGTCAAAAATCCGATACAAGTGGCTCAATTATTACTGAATGTCGACGACAGAGTTTTGGGAGGTAGTGGTGCCACCAATTTTGCTAGAAACCATGGCTTTGAAAAATTTTCAACTGAAATTCCACAACGAAGAGCAGAATATGAAGCCAAGAGAGCATCTTTGGGCACAGGAACAGTAGGTTGTGTGGCATTAGATGCTAAGGGTCAACTGGCTGCTGCCACCTCTACGGGAGGAAAAGGATTTGAAATTCCGGGTAGAATATCCGACAGTGCTACCGTTGCCGGAAATTACGCAAATCAATATTGCGGTGTTAGTTTGACTGGAGTAGGAGAGGACATCGTGAGCGGAGCTGTAGCTGCCAAAATTGTGACCCGAGTAACCGATGGTTTTTCTTTGCAACAAGCCTTTGAAAAAACGTTTTCCGAATTAAAACCGTATGATGGTTTTGCAGGAGCAATAGCTATAGATAAAGAGGGTACGATATTTCATTTAGATTCGCATCCGAGTATTGTTTATGCGAGTTTTGATGGTGAACACGAAGAGGTGTTTGGTTAAAATATCAAAATATAAATATAAAAGGATTTAATGAAAAATAGCGACTTGAAGAATTGATTCAGAAGAAATCTCTAAATGGCGATTTTATTTTATTCCTCAATTTTGAAGTAATAAAAATCCTTATTGTAATTTCCATTTTTGTTTTTTCTGAAATATATTTTCTTTTCCACTTTGTTGATTACTATTTTTTGAGAAATGAAATCATTATCTATAATAGGATACTTTTCGAATAAAATTGTATCATTGTCTACTTTGTAATTTCCTTCAAATCTATCTTCACCGAAAAGCCAATTTGAAAAAATTATGTATTTACCATTCTTATAAAGAATTATATCCATTCTGCTTCTTTCGTCCAGAAATGTTCCAGTCAAATATTTAGTACCAAAAAAAGCGCCATTTCTATAATTATATATTAGAGTAAATGAAATAATCAAACTTATAAATGCAATTAGTCGCAACCTTTTTGGAAGTTTTTTCTCTTTTATTGATTTAATTATAGATAGAACAAAAAAGACACATATTGAAAAGAATATCGGTATTAAAATAATATCAATAAAGATTTCATAGCTAATGAATAAATTTGTAATTTCAATTATATAAAAGCAAAAGAAAATAAAAGTGCAAAGAAGAAGATAGTTGAAATATTTTTGCATATTCTGTTGAAGTAGTTAATAATGTTGACTAAAATTTTTAAAATAACAGAGATTGCACAAATAATTAAAAGCATATTAACATGCTATCAAATATATAAAAATCTGTGAATCTGTGGATCAACCTTAATACTTATAATGAAATCGAATTTTGGTAATTCTAAAAACGCTTTCACTATATTGTTCGATAAATTCAAATTTATGTCGTCCAGGTTGCTTAAAATCAATGATGCGTTCACCCGAAATTTCATAATACATTTTATTTCCTTCGAACATAAATCGTTTACCATTAGTTCGATAGGCTGAACGAATTAAATGAAATTCAGATAAATTCCATGTCGTTAAATTGGCATCTAAATCATCGCTTTCAGAAAATAATCCCTCAGTGATTTCAGTATTGGAACCATAATACTTTTCAATAGTTTCAAAGAAGTCTATAAGATTTTGATTTAGTTCGTCTGATTTCATGTTTTAAAAATAAATAAAAAATCCCAAATTCTAATTTTTACAATTGGAATTTGGAATTTATATTATGGAATTTGAAATCGTTATATTTTAATTCCTGGAGGTAATAAGTCTTTATAGGTTGGATTTTTTCTGAAGAAAAGTGCAATTTTTGGAAGAATTGGAACTACTTTTAATTTACGTTCATAAGCTATTTCCATAATGTTTTTTAGTAAATCATTGATGAAATCTTCATTAGAGAACCCTTCTGGAACGTTGATTCTGGTTAGAAAAATTTTCTTTTCTTGAAAGGAATATTCCAAAGAAATTAATTTTCCGTCAACTAAAGTCTCAAATTGTCTAGCAAATGTATTGTCTTTAATTTCCATTTTTTCTAAAATTAACGTTGTGTTCATAATGTAAGTGAAATAAATAAATTAATTTTAGGCAAATTTCGGAATAAAATATGGATAAAGCCACCCAAATGCATTAAAATATGAGTAAAATTCCAGTTTATTTTATGCCAGGATTAGCCGCAAGCACTTCTATCTTTGAACGAATTAACTTGCCAGTAGATAAGTTTGAAATTCATCTTTTAGAGTGGTTTATGCCCGAAAAAGAGGAAACAATTCAAAGTTATGCTAAAAGAATGGCCGAAAAAGTGCAACATGATCATGTGGTTTTAATTGGGGTTTCTTTTGGTGGTATTTTAGTTCAAGAAATGGCAGAATATCTTACTGTTCGAAAAATAATTATTATTTCGAGTGTAAAATCGAATAAAGAACTACCGAGAAGAATGAAAATAGCCAGAGATACAAAAGCATATAAATTATTACCAACAGGTTTATTGCAAGATGTCGAAAAGTTAATAAAATATGCGTTTGGAGATATCATGAAACAAAGGCTCAAGTTGTACGAACAATTTTTATTTATGCGCAATAAGGAGTATTTAGATTGGGCTATTGAGCAAGTCGTTTGTTGGGAACGAGTGATAATAGATCCCAATGTAATTCATATTCATGGCGACACTGATGAGGTTTTTCTGGTAAAAAATATTAAAGATTTTATAAAAGTAAAAGGAGGGACACACATTATGATTTTAAATAGATTTCGATGGTTTAATGACCATTTACCTAAAATTATTTTAGAATAAGTAGTTACTATTTTAGGCTCGATTTTTGTGGTATTGTTTAATGATAAAAAAAAGAAGAAAATGAAAAAGGTTCAAGTTTTTGCAATATTGATTTTGCTTGTGTTTGCCAGTGGTATTTTTATGTTTGCGCTTTCTGGTGATGAAAAAAAGAAATTGTTGCATGAAGGCACTGCTCAATATTTTCCAACATCAGTTGATTTTGCTGGAGAAAAAGCTCCTTTACAAATTGCAGATGTACAGGAACGCTTAGATCGAGAATTGATTGTCAATGCTAATCTTCATTCATCTACTATCTTAATTATGAAGCGCGCCAATCGGGCTTTTCCGATTATGGAACCCATATTAAAACAATATGGTGTTCCAGATGATTTTAAATATCTGGCCGTAATTGAAAGTGCCTTGACCAATGCTGTTTCTGCAGCAGGAGCTAAAGGAGTTTGGCAATTTATGCCCGAAACTGCCAAAGAAAAAGGGATGGAGGTCAATGAGGTTGTTGATGAGCGTTATCATCTTCAAAAATCGACTGAAGCGGCTTGTAAATATTTGGTAAAAGCAAAAGAGAAGTTAGGCAGTTGGACACTTGCTGCAGCATCATACAATGGTGGAATGGGAGGTTTATCAAGAAAACTAGACGAACAAAAAGTAGCTAGCTATTATGATTTGATGCTAACCGATGAAACGTATCGTTATGTTTTTAGAATTCTAGCTTTAAAAGAAATCATGAAAAATCCTGCGTTGTATGGTTTTGATGTTTCAAAAAGTGAATTATATGAAAACCTGCCAACAAAAACCATCCAAGTGGATAGTTCCATAACCGATTTAGCTTCTTTTGCCAAAGCTCAAGGCATTAATTATAAGATATTAAAAATCCATAATCCTTGGTTGCGCGATAAAAAATTGGATAATCCTTCTAAAAAGAAATACCAATTAGAAATACCGACTTCGGGTTATTAATTTTTAAACTGTTTGTTGAGATTTAAACAGTTTTTTTAGTGTAACTATAAAAAAGTAAGGAGTGAAATATTTCACTCCTTACTTTTTCTAAATGTATGCTTTTAATTTTTAATAATTATTAAAAATTAGAATTGTAAACTAACAGATAATTCAAATTCGTCATTAATTGCTTTATCTCCTAAATTTTCAAAGAAACTTCCAGAACCATATTTGATGCCATATTTAGTTCTATTTACATTAAATTTAGTTGATGCATTTGTTCCTTTTACTGTCAAATTAAAAGTTACTGGAGCCGTTACATCTTTAATAGTCAAATCGGCAGTTACAGCATAAACTCCTTTTCCTTTATCAGTTATTTTTTTGAAAACTAATTTTGAAGTAGGATGTTTTTCAGTACCAAAAAAATCTTCTGATTTCAGGTGACCGTTTAATTTTCCTAAATACTCTCCTGTTAAATCTGTAGAAGTCAATGAAGTCATGTCTACGGTAAAGTTACCTCCTTTTAATTTATTGTCTTTGAATACCAACAAACCGTCTTTTAAGTTAACGGTACCGTCGTGCTGACCGGTAACTTTTTTTGCCAACCAATGAATGGTACTCTTTGTTACATCAACTTTTTTAGTTTGTGCGGTAGCTATAGTTGAAACGGCTACAAATAATGCGATTGCAATTGTTTTTAAATTTTTCATTTTATTTAGTAATTAAGGTTATTTATTATAGTGTAAGGAATAAATCCTCATTTGATTTTCTCACTTTTGCGTAATGTTGAGTAGCATCTTCTTCGTGACGATACCCTACAGCAGCAACTAAAACAGCATTAAGATTTAATTGATCTAAACCTAAAATTTCGTTGTATTGAGCTGGTACAAATCCTTCCATTGGGGTAACGTCTATCTTAAGTTCCGCAGCTGCATTCAATAAATTGCTTAATGCAATATATGTTTGTTTCGCGGTCCAATTCGGTCTTACATCTTCTGGAATATTAGCTAATGATCCTTTCATAAAGTCACCATATCCTGACAGCGCACCCTGTGGTAAATTTCTTATTGCTGTTGCATTATCTAAATAAGCGTCTATATCACTATCGTCAAATTTAGTTTGATTAGCAAAAACGATTAAGTGTGAAGCATCAACTATCTGTGTTTGTCCCCATGAAGCTGGTAGTAATTTTGCTCTTAATTCTGGATTTTCAACAATGATTACTTTATATAATTGTAATCCAAATGAAGACGCAGAAAGTCGTATAGCTTCTTTCAAAGTTGCTAAATCTTCTGTAGATACTTTTTTGGTGGCATCAAATTTTTTGGTGGCATAACGCCATTTTGCATTTTCGTTAAATTGACTCATAGAATTTTTATGTTAAATGTTAGTATTTATTGTTCTATATTTTTCTAATAAATTATTCAATAATTCGATTTCTTTTGGGTTTAAATTGTTTGAAAAAGTTTTTTCGTTTTCTAAAACTTTCGGGTCTAATTCTTCTAGTAATGCTAACCCTTTTTTAGTAATTTGTACTTCAATTTTTCTACGATTTTCAGGACAGACTTCTCTAGTAACTAATTCTTTTAAAAGTAATTTGTCAATCAATCGGGTTGTGTTGCTGTTTTTGGTAATCATGCGTTCCTGAATCAAACACATATTAGCTGGACAACCTTTTTGACCTCTTAATATTCGTAACACATTAAATTGTTCGCTCGACAAATCATAAGGTTTGAGAATTTCATTAAACTTATCTGCAATTACAGATTGTGTGTACATTAGGTTAAGGATAACTTTTTTAGAATCATCCATAGACACACTTGATTTAATAATTTCTTCAATTTTCATAATTGTACTTACATTATTTGTAGGTACAAATGTAGTATATTTTTTCATTTGTATATACAAATGTGTGTTATTTTTTTGTTAAGAATTTTTTCAAATATTAATTTAATGCGAAAAGAGTTGGAATAAATTATTATTTTTGAATAAAAATCAACAAAATGAATTTATCACAAAAGGAGTGGGCTTTACAATTGGAGGCGGATAAAAACGCTATAATTCTTGATGTAAGAACTGACGACGAATGGAATGACGGAATTATTCCAGGTGCAATTTTAAATGATATTTATAAAGGACAAGCGTTTATTTATAAGCTTGAAGAATTAGATAAAAATAAAAATTACTATGTTTATTGTAAAGCAGGTGCAAGAAGCGCTCAAGCTTGCCATATAATGAATCAATTGGGTTTTGAGAATACGTTTAATCTTGAAGGAGGTTTTATGAATTGGGAAGGCAAGGTTGTATTACCTTAATTTTGATTCCTCACATTAGACCGTTTAGAAATAAAAATCCCGAAACCCTGCATATCAAGTGTTTCGGGATGTTAAGAGTGACCTCGACTGGATTCAAACCAGTAACCTCTTGAGCCGTAATCAAGTGCGCTATTCAGTTGCGCCACGAGGCCTTTTTTGTGGGTGCAAATATAGCTATAAAAAAAGAACTTGCAAATCATTTATTAAAAATATTAATTCAATTTTGCAGAAGCTAAATTATCTTTTTTTTAGTGTTCTAAAGCTCTTTTAGTTACATAATAACGCCAAGCAATAATAGCCATTTGCCATTTTTTTGCTTTTGCCATATCTAGTCGTCTTTTTGTAAAACTTGGTAATAAAAGTTTATTTAGTTTGGCCAGAGTCTTGAACATTGTACATCTTATCTTTTTAAACTAAAATGACCTTTAGCGCTTCTACCATCATCAAATTTGATATTGTACCAATAGTCATCGGCAGGAGCTAATTGTCCGTTGTAGGTTCCATCCCAACCATTGCCCAATGGAGTGATTTGTTTTATCAACTTTCCATAACGATCATAAATATGGATGATTGAATTGGCATAAAATTGCGCATTTGCTCCTTTAATGTTCCAAGTATCATTATAACCATCGCCATTTGGAGTAAAATATTGAGGTACTCCTACTACTGATATCGTTTGCTCTGCTATTCCACAACCATTTAAATCTTTCACATAAACTGTATGAATTCCCCAAGGAACATTTTCAAAGAAATTAGATGTTTGATACGGACCATAAGAATCTTGAATACTGTAAACATAATTTCCATTTCCAGTAACTAAAATTTCCACAGTGTTAATATCGGTTAAATCAACGACAGCTATATTGTCTATAGTGGCTATAACCGATGAGTTTACAGTAATTGTTCTTGTTTTGGAACAGCCTTCGGTATTGGTGACCACAACAGAATAGGTTCCCGCAGTATTAACAGTTAATGAATAATTGGTAGCGTTTGGAATAACAGCATTATTCAAATACCATTGATAGGTGTAGCTGGAAGGGGAAATTCCGCTTAATACTCCGGCATTTATTGTAGTCGTAAAAGTTGGAAGATTTGTACAGACCAATTCGTTTGCCCAACCATTAGGATTCAAATCTATTTTAGGTGTTGGGTTTACAACAAAATGTAATATTGACGTTGCTGGACAACTTGTATTTAAAGGATTTGTAACCGTTACAACAACATTTTGCGTTGCTGTATTAAAAATTGGTGGCAAATGATTTAAGATTGTACCATCTTGTAAAGTGAACGAAATATCCATACCTGTTTGAGAACCTAATAAAATGGATTCATACATAGTGGTATCAAATGGATATAGTCCGTTTTGTAATGCAGGATCTATTTCGTCATCACATTGTGTAAGACTTGCGGTAAAGGTATTTGGTGCAAAAACTTGTGGTAATTTATCTACAATAAATTGAATCGTTTCTTCATCATAACAAGGACCATTGGAAGCTTGCGTCACATTATTGGTTACTCGAATCGTAATCGTTTGATTCGTATTTACTGTAAAGGTTGGTATTGGATTTATTAATACTCCTGCTGCATCATAATAAGTAACCGTTTTATTAGTTTGTCCGTTTAAAATAGATGCTTCTAATGTTGACGTGTCAAAAGTATAAATACCATCTTGATCATCATCGCAATGACGAATAATATTAGTTGCATTAACTGGATTAGCGACAGGAAGCGCTTCGACAGTTAAAGTAATGAACGGTCCTAATCCGTAGCATCCTTGATAATTATTACTATCTACTCGAACGTAGATCAACATTTGGTTTAGCGTTGTGTTTCGATAAGCAGAAATATTTGTTATCGGATTAACTTGTGAAAGCGCATCGGCATTAGATTCATAATAACTAATGGTGTAATTAGAACTAGATAGAGGTAGTTGATTATTGATATCATTTGTTACGCTGCTAAAATCAAATAATGAGGTTCCATCTGTATCCGATGATATTCCTGAAACTGCATCATCACATAGTGTAAAATTTCTATGAAAAGTTGCAGCATTTATTTGAGTTACGGAAACCACTAAATTAATTTGAGCCACTCTAAAACAAGCATTGGCATTTTCAACTCGAACATACACAACATCATTAAAAGCTATCGAATTATTGTATGCTATGGGATTATTTATTTTAACCGATGGATCATTAGTATTGGCTCCATTTAAAGTGGTAAAATACGTAAATGTTTCAGAAGCATAATTTGAAGATATTTGGGGATTGTTTACCGTTAAATTAAAAGCCGCGATACCATCTGTATTATCATCACATTGTTTTAAAGTAATAGGTGAAGTAACCACGGGTAGGGCATAAGTTGTTAACTTCGCTCCATTTGAATAAAGGCCGCAAGAATTTCCATTTTTATTCAAAAACACTCGGTATTGATACCCGCTCATTGTTGGGCTTACACCGGTTGCTATTAGCGTATTGGTAGTTGCTCCAGAATATGTTGCATTATTTGATATGTCGGTCCAAGTTAGTCCATTATCGGTTGAAACTTGCCATTGATAACTCGTAACAGTATTGGAAACTATAGTAAAGGTAGCTGATTGCAATTCGCAAACAATAACATCAACGGGTTGAGTAGTTATAGATATTGGCGCTGCGGTTATGTAATTAACATTAGGGGTTGTATAACCAACTCCCGATGTTACTATACCATGTAAATTGACTGTAACAGGAGAAATTGCTCCCAGCAGACCATCGTTGTTCGCATCGGTAAATCCGGCTTCAATCACATCACTACAACCATCGCCATCGCTATCTAAATCGATAAAATTAAAAAATGTGTCGCCATCAGTATTGGCAACTGTATAATTTAAAATACCATTGTCTGGTGTTGTTTCTAAACCATCGGATAATCCGTTGTTTCCAAATGCATTTCCGTCAATTACACCATCTAAGTTGGCATCAGTAGCACCCGAACCTGATTCGTTTAAATCGTATATCCCGTCATTATCGGAATCTAAATCTAAATAATCTACAATTCCATCATTATCGCTATCTGTTGCGGTTAAGCCAGCGCCATAAGCATCGTCAATACCATCATGATTAGCGTCTGAATTTAATTTAGGAATAAATGCAGCTCCTTGTGCCTCGATGTTGTCGGGAATACCGTCATTATCGCTATCTAAGTCTAATTGGTCAGGGACTCCATCTCCATCGGAATCTTTTGGAACACAAGTTGCGACGAATTTTAATGTTGCTTTATTTTCTATACTATCAGATAAGTTTTGATGTTTAAAACTAATAGAATTTGCTAGGTTTGTTAAGAATTTAAAAGTTCCTGTGCCTGCAGCAATGGGGGTTGTACTGTTAACTCTAAAACGAATTTCAAATGATGAATATTGCGTTATACCACTTTCATAAATACCATCATAATTGGTATCAATCAATAATTGATTGTTTGGATTTAAAACCGTTATAGTTTTGTTTGTAGGTGAACTAACAACATATTGTCCATTAGAATTTAATAAATCTGTTCCATTTGCGGTTGTTACATATTCTAAACCAACAGACATAGGTTGAGTAAAATTTAAAGTATATGATACCCAATTCGTTTTTCCAGCAGGTACATCTGAAACAAAACTACCATCAGAATTACCCAAAATTGGAGTTGCACTAGCTGTAGTGGAAGTTGTTACTATAGCTGAAAAGGAATTTGAAAAAGTTCCGACAGCTATTGTACCTGAGGAAAGATTGGAGATATTAATGTTTTGATCTCCATAAGATTCGCTACAATTAGTGATGCCGTCATTGTCGTTATCTAAATCGACATTATCATTAACGCTATCATTATCACTATCATTGGGACAAGTACTTACAGGAATTTCATCTGAAAATAAATCTATTCCACAAGCAGTTAATGATGCTTTTACTTTATAATATCCTGGACCCAACAAATTTGGGGCGTAGTTACTACTATTAGCTCCAGTTATAGGATTGCCATTAAAGTACCATTGAAAAACATCAAATCCAGTTAAGGAACTTACACTTAAATTCACATTTGGAATGCAGTTCGATTGATTGGATACTATTGGCTGGAAAACGACCTCTGGTTTAAATGTAAATCCAGAGTAATATCCGCCAAAAGTAGCAGCGCCATTAACTCCATAAGCAGCTAAATATAATTCAGAGGTAGAAAAAACAGAAATATTACCTGATAATCCAGTCATTATATAACATTCGTATGCAGTGTTACCTGTTACTGCAATAGGACCTGTAACGCTTATAGTACTTGGTAAATTTGCTAGAGTATATGGAACTGTATTTATTATAAAAGTTAATGTTGATCCTACTTTTGTCGTAATTGTTACTCTACCAGGAAACGGTACAGTATCTGTCCCCGTTCCAATAGAGTCTATATAGGGAATATTGTTAATCTCTTTTGGAGTTTGACAACTTAATGGTGGAACAAAAAACATTTCTTGGTTGGCTTGGTCTGGTCTTCCGTCATCGCCAACGCATTGATAAGCAAAAAGTGTTTTTGGATTTCCCGGAGCGTCATTTGTTTTAACGTACATAGTTCCATTTGACGAAAAGTCTGTACCTTGTAGGTTAACATATTTACCAGTGTTTAATGTATAACTCGGTGTTGAAGCTCCGTTTAAAAAAATATCAGTATTATCTTGATTTGCAATGAGTAGTACTCTTTCAACCGAGCTTACACCAGTGCTTTTTACAAAAATATACTCACTTCCGGTTCGCTCTGCAGACACAATCTCATCAAATCCCAAATCAAAATTACCAGTAGCATTTGTTCCTCCAAACGAACCACAATTTACTGCAATTGGTTTATCTGAAGAAACTAGAGCTCCTATTAAAGCATCTTTATTAGCATTTGTTGGTCCTTGAACTGCAATGATATAGCTTTCACCGCTATTTAATATTACGCTACTTGGTGTATTTCCAACCGAAGCGTTATTGGTCAAAACTGCACCTGCTTTTATATTGCTGAAGCTTACAGTGGTATTGTTTTCTGTTGCAAGAATTGATGCAAACGTTAAATTTCTATCGGTATAACTTGTAGTTAAAAGATTTGTAAATCCACCAATTCTAAAGTTTGTACCCAATGCTGCTAATCCTTTGGATACTATTTCACTAGATTGATTTTGTGATTGGTCAATTACTCTTGTGGAAACATAGATCATGTCTGATGCTTCAATAATATAACCTCTATTGTTAAGTACTTGGCTGATTGAAGATTGTTCTACAACAAATTGATTAAAATTAGAACCGGTACTAATATTATACACAAAAGGATTATCTCGAGTAACTGTCCCTGTTATGATATTTGTTCCAATTTCATTCATTGTGAACGACACAGGTGTTGTGCTTGGTGTTGATATATAAAGGTATTGCTGTTGTACAGGTACACTTTGTGATTCTGCTACAGGCGGAATATAATGTGTTTTACTAAATTGAGCAAAGCAAGTCGCTGAAAATAAAGCTATTATAATTAGTGTAAGGAATCTCTTTTTCATCTGCTAAAATTAACAAATAAATTAGATATCAACAGATAAAAATAGTTTTTTAAGATTTTTTTAAGCAGTTATAAATCTCTTTTCTTGAGAAGATAATAAGAGCTATAAATAAAGATTGTTGTCCAAACCAAAGCAATTGCGATTGAATACCAATGCACACTGTAATCTTTAGAGTTTTCAATACCAACTTTTGTTCCTATTGCTTTAATTACCGATAGTCTACTATAAGGCTCAATAAGTAAATTTGACATTGATTCTAGAGGAAAAAAATTATAAATGGTATCTATTTTTGGACTTTTATTGAACACTTCATATTTTAAAATTCCAAATGAAATTTTTTCGATGAAATACCATAAAATTAGGAAGCCAAGTGCAAAGGCCGAACGTTTTATGAATATTCCTAGAAAGAGACAAAATGAAAAAAAGCTGATTAATTTTACGAAAAAAGCAAGTAAATAATCCATTTGAGAAAAAATTATTCCAAATTCAGTATAAGTTGAATAGACTAATCCTAACATTAACGATATGAAAAACACAAAAAAAGTAGCCAATACCGATAAAAAAATTACGGTTAAAAATTTAGAAAAAATAAATTCTTTTTTACTCAATCCATCTATTAAATTTTGTTTTAATGTACCATAGCTATATTCATTTGCCATCATGGAAACAATAATTATAGCTAGAAAAAAACTGAAATAATCTGCTATATAGCTATTTAAATGCCATATATAAGGAAAATTAAAAATTCCTTGTTGTGAAGCATCAATATGAAATGGTCCAAAGTCAAATTTTATAATAGATAATAAAGTTAGCAAACTTAATAACCCAAAGTAGGTTATGATTAATATTTTGCTAGCTCTATTTTTCCAAATTTTTTGAAGTTCTATTGAAAGTAATCTTTTCATGATTTTCAGTACGTTAAAATTATTTACCTGTTAATTCTAAAAATTGCTCTTCTAGACTATTTTTTCTTTTCGTCAAATGACTTAAATAAATATCATTATCAGCCAAGTATTTATTTAATGAAGATGCATCAATCTCTTGTTTAGAGTAAATCAATACTTTTCCTTCCTCTTGGATAATTTTTTCAATTGCAGGATAAGATTTCAATTTTTCTTGGAGTAAATTGTTATTATTAGATTGAAGTTCTAGATATCCATTGCCAGAGGACATTTCTTCAACAGTTCCTGAATATAGGATTTCTCCTTTTCTCAATACTAATACATGTGAACATACTTTTTCTACTTCGTCTAATAAATGAGATGCTAGTAAAATAGTGGTTCCTTGACTGGCAATGTAACGAATAATATCTCTAATTTGGTGTATTCCTTGTGGGTCTAAACCATTTGTAGGTTCATCTAGAATTAATATTTCGGGATCATTTAGTAACGCAGAAGCAATAGCCAATCGTTGCTTCATTCCCAATGAAAAGGTGCTAAATTTACTATCTTTACGTTCCATTAATCCCACTACTTCAAGTTTTTCAAGTACTTTCGCGAATGATATGCCTTTTATTTTACAGACTAATTCTAGATTTTCTTTGGCCGTCATATAGGGGTAAAAGTTTGGACGTTCAATTATGGCACCGACTTTTTTTAATGCCTCATGAGTTTCCACCGTTCCCTCGAACCAACTGTATGCTCCAGAAGTTTTATTCACAACGTTCAATACTATTCCAAGTGTCGTTGATTTACCACTGCCGTTAGGTCCAAGAATGCCATATACATTACCTTTTTTAATATCCAATGAAACATTTTTAACAGCTTGTAATCTGCCATAGCGTTTGTTGAGATTTTTAATAGAAAGAATAGTTTCCACTTTATAAATGTTTGATTAAAAGATAAGACGATAAAGAGTACTATTTGTTACGGAACTTAAATTTATTTATAAAATGGATATAAAAAATCTATTAGTCTATGATTTTATCGACCAACTTCACTACTCTTGTGGTTTAAAGAGTATTTTATCCATTTAACGATTTTAATATTGTTAAATATCGATTGTTTTTACTTTTGATTTATAAATCTGAAAAAATGAACATACAAAATATTTTTAATCCAGTTTTTAGACAAGATTATATAGATGGTTATTCATTGGGATTAGATCCCTATGTCAAAAATACTGTTAAAGGAAAAAGTGATGCCTATAATTTTGGTTTTAACTCTGGAAGAAAATCTTATGAAGAAATGAATGGTCCACTTTCAGGAGGTATTCCACATCTAATAGTTTCTGAAAAAGTTTTAGAAGAATTTCTATTGGCGGGTTTGCTAGGATTAAAAATAGATACTTACGGATATACCTTACATCAATTGAATATTTTATCCAAATGGTATCAGAGCGGTATTGAAAAATATGATGTTAAAGAAGGATTGTATCTTATTGAAATTTTGGAGGAAATAGGAATAGAAATAGGTGAGTAGAATGATATTAAATTAATAAACCGTCAAAATATTTTGACGGTTTATTAATTTTAGGGAGTTTGAAAATTACTTCTTTTCAACCTGTCCTGATTGCATATCATTGTTAAGTCTTTTTTTAATCTTTTCTTTGCGTTCATCCATACTGCTTTTCCATTTTTCAAATTGTTGTGGTGTTAGAATCTTTTTCATCTGATCATTTATCACATTTTTTTCAGATTCCATTTTAGATCTCATTTCTTTTTTTTGATCCTCTCTTGGTTGTTTCCCGCTTTCTCTTAACGCGACCATTTCCGCTCTATTAGCTTCTCTTTGTTTTACTTGCTCCGTTAAAAAACTTTTGATTTGTGTAGTTTGTTCTTCATTTAACCCTAAATCAGTTTTTAATTTTTGAGCTTGCATTTCCGCTCTTTTAGAGGGATCAATATTTGCTCTTCCATTTCCAGCTAATTTTCCTTCTTTTTCTTGTGCAAAAGTTGCCATTCCAACAACCATTAATGCTAATACGAATAATTTTTTCATTGTTTATTTTTTATGTTTATTATTCAAATATGACTTTTTATTTTAATAAAAGATTAATCACTAACTAAAATTTAACATAAAAAGAAATTTGATTAGACTAATTTTTTATCTAAATTTTCTTTTATGGCAGCTAGAAATCCTTCTGTGGTCAAGTAATCATCGGCAGTTAGTCCTTCTGGTTTTACTAACATGGCTAAATCTTTGGTCATTTTACCGCTTTCAACAGTTTCAACGCAGACTTGTTCTAATTTTAAACAAAAATCAATTAACTCCTGATTTCCATCTAATTTACCTCTATGCTCTAAACCTCTTGTCCACGCAAAAATAGAAGCAATTGGATTGGTTGAGGTTGCCCTTCCTTTTTGGTGTTCTCTGTAATGACGTGTAACAGTTCCGTGAGCTGCTTCAGCTTCGACAGTTTTTCCATCTGGCGTTACTAATACTGATGTCATTAATCCGAGAGAACCAAATCCTTGAGCTACAGTGTCTGATTGAACATCACCATCATAATTTTTACATGCCCAAACAAAACCGCCATTCCATTTCATGCAAGAAGCTACCATGTCATCAATAAGCCTGTGTTCGTAAATCATTCCATTCGTTTCAAAGTCTGACTTGTAATGCTCTTGATAGATTTCTTCAAAGATATCTTTAAACCTTCCATCATAAGCTTTTAAGATAGTGTTTTTTGTAGAAAGATAGAGAGGCCATTTTTTAGTCAAAGCCATTTGAAAAGAAGAATGTGCAAATCCGTAGATACTTTCATCAGTATTATACATTGACATGGCAACACCGTCACCTTTAAAGTCATATACATTCCAGGTAGTTGTTTCTCCTGCCTCGTTGGTAAATGACATGGTTAAGGTTCCTTTTCCTTTAATAACTTTATCCGTAGCTTTATATTGATCTCCAAAAGCATGACGTCCAATAACAATTGGCTTTGTCCATCCCTGAACATAACGTGGTACGTTTTTCATGATAATTGGTTCACGAAAAACGGTTCCTCCAACAATGTTACGTATTGTACCGTTTGGAGATTTCCACATTTCAGATAAGCTAAATTCTTTTACTCGCTCTTCGTCTGGAGTTATGGTGGCACATTTGATTCCTACATTATATTTTTTTATCGCTTCTGCCGAATCAATTGTAATTTGATCTTTGGTGGCTTCCCTGCTTTCTATTCCTAAATCGTAATATTTAATATCTAAATCAAGATAAGGAAGTATTAGTTGTTCTTTAATAAAGCTCCAAATAATTCGAGTCATTTCATCACCATCCAATTCTACTACTGGATTGGCTACTTTAATTTTTGCCATTTGTATAAGGTTTGTTATTTTAATTTTTGCGATAGCAAATATAATAATAAGATGCTAACTTCGATAAAGTTGAACTGCTATAACGATTGAATTATGAATTTCATATTTAAAACCAAATAAATTATGAATTTCATAAATAAAACAAGATTTTTTGACATAAAAAAAGCTTCGATAAAATCGAAGCTTTTTTTATAAAATTAAAGTTTAGAATTATCTTCTTCTTTCTTTAATCTTTGCTTTTTTACCAGTAAGCTCTCTAAAGTAGTAGATACGTGCTCTTCTGACTTTTCCTCTTTGGTTCAATTCAATTTTTTGTAAAGCAGGCATGTTAACTGGAAAAATACGCTCCACACCAACAGCTCCAGACATTTTACGAATTGTAAAAGTTTCAGTAATTCCTGATCCTTTTCGTTGTATTACAACTCCTTTAAAAAACTGTGTTCTTGTCTTTTCTCCTTCTTTAATTTCGTAGTAAACAGTGATAGTATCACCAGCTCCGAATGTAGGGAAATCTTTTTTTGTTGATAATTCGTTATTAACGAAATCTACTAAATTTGCCATTTTTAATACTAATTATGGTTTAAAATCTGAGCAACATTCACGGTTTTCGCCAGAGGTTAGTCAAATAAGTGTGCAAATGTAAGCATTAATTTATGATTGACAATGGATAATTTGTAAATTTTCAAACTCGTTAATTGACTATTTTCAATCATTCATTTTGAAGTAAATCGGGACGTCTATTTTTAGTGTGTTCATAAGCCATATCCTCTCGCCATTTATCAATTTTAGCAAAATGACCACTTGTCAAAACCTCTGGGACCTTCCATCCTTTATAGTCTGCTGGCCGGGTATATATAGGACCCGAAAGTAAATTATCCTGAAAACTATCCGTCAATGCAGAAGTTTCATCCGAAAGTACGCCAGGTATTAGTCTAATAATAGCATCACAAAAAACAATGGCACCAACTTCACCGCCACTTAAAACATAATCTCCAATTGAAATTTCTTTGGTAATAAAATGATCTCTAACTCTTTGGTCTACCCCTTTATAATGTCCGCATAGAATAATAATATTTTCATACATTGATGCTGTATTTGCCATTTTTTGATTTAATGTTTCTCCATCTGGCGACATATAGATTATTTCATCATAGTTTCTTTGATTTTTCAAATGCGTAATGCAAGCATCAATTGGTTGTATGGTCATTACCATTCCAGCACCACCACCAAAAGGATAGTCATCAACACTTTTTTGCTTGTTGGTCGTGTAATCTCTTAAATTGTGAAAATGAACCTCTACTAATTTTTTTTCAATGGCACGTTTCATGATCGAGGCCTCAAATGGACTTTTCAATAATTCTGGTAAAACTGTAATAATATCGATTCGCATTTGGTAAAGATAATTTTATTTTTTATTGATTTGATTTATTAAATCAAAGAGATTTTAGTTTCAAAATGGTTAATTTGGAATTAATTAGAATTAATCTTTTTTCCCCAAGTTTACTTAATGATTACTAGGTTATTTTTTGTGTTTGGTTGCTACGTTAGTTTTACACTCCAAACTGTTCTAAATGATGATTGGTGTGTTTCCAAAGTAATGCATCCCAATCTTCGTATGTCATTTTTCCCCAGAACGGATGATTCATAGTTTTTATGGCTGCTCTTCCTTCACTTGCAAATCGACCAAAACGCTCTATAAATTCTGCTTTCGTTTTTTCTAAATCTAAAGATTCTGTGACAATAAATTCTTTTGCTGTCGGACTATTTTTACCCATATCACCACCATAAAACACTTTTTTCTTAAGCAATTTACCTAATAATCGCATTAGAAAGTTTACTTTTAAATTGCCTGTTCCAAGAGCAATATCTGTGGCGATAGAGCAATGTTGACACATTTGTGCTGCATTCATTTTCCCCCAAAGTGGTTTACTCTCGGCTGATAGCTTATTAATTCTAGCAATTATAGTATCATTTGAAGCTTTATCATAAATGGAATTCATATTTTTTATTTTTAATTCTATTCAAAACTACAATTATTCTAATATTCTACAATATTATTTTAAATTTGCAGAAAATAAAACACACAAATGATGGAAAATGGTATATATGCTAAATTCAATACAACAAAAGGTTCGATTTTAGTAAAATTAACACACGACTTAACCCCTGGAACAGTGGGTAATTTTGTGGGATTGGCAGAAGGTCAATTAGAAAACAAAACAAAACCAATGGGTAAGCCTTATTATGACGGTTTGAAATTTCATAGAGTAATTCCAGATTTTATGATTCAAGGAGGTTGTCCTCAAGGAATTGGTACCGGTGGACCTGGTTATAACTTTGAAGATGAATTTCACCCAAGTTTAAAACATGATAAACCGGGCGTTTTATCAATGGCAAATTCTGGTCCAGCTAGTAATGGTTCGCAATTTTTCATTACCCATGTCCCAACAAGTTGGTTGGATGGCAAACATACCGTTTTTGGAAATGTAGTCGAAGGTCAAGACGTTGTTGATGCCATTGCGCAAGGTGATTTGATTGATGTTCTAGAAATCGTTAGAGTAGGGGAAGAGGCTGAAAAATGGAATGCTATTGAGGCTTTTCGAATATTTGAAGGTTCTAGGTTACGAAGAATTGAAGAAGCCAAAAAGCAAGCTGAAGCAACTATGGAAAAATTAGCCGCTGGCTTTGACAAAACCGAGAGTGGTTTGCGATACAAAATGATTCAAAAAGGATCTGGAAAACAAGCAGAAAGTGGCAAAACAGTTTCAGTACATTATGAAGGTTCTTTAGAAAACGGAAAAGTTTTTGATTCGTCTTATTCAAGAAAAAGACCCATTGAATTCAGATTGGGACAAGGACAAGTTATTGAAGGTTGGGACGAGGGAATTGCCTTGTTACAAGTTGGCGATAAAGCTCGTTTTGTTATACCATCCTACTTAGGTTATGGAGAATCGGGAGCAGGAGGAGTAATTCCGCCAAATGCAACATTGGTTTTTGATGTAGAATTAATGGATGTTAAATAAAAAATAATTGTTAAATAAATAAAAAAGTTATCTTCGGATGGCTTTTTTTGTTACTTTTAGTTTTGAAATACTTACAACTAATAGGTAAAAACATATCTCCTAACTAAAAACTAAAATTTAACAACTATGAAAATAAAAATCTTAATAAGTACCCTGATATTATTTATACTCTATTCTTGCGGAGGTTCCAAATCAACAACGTCTATGGTTGATGCTAAAAAAGTAGTAGCAACAACATCCTTGGAAGAAGGAAAGAGTTTGTATGAAAGTAATTGTGCTAAATGTCACAAGTTATATGAGCCAATAGAGTTCTCAAAAGAAGATTGGAAACCAATTGTTAGAAGAATGCAAAAAAAGGCACATCTATCAGATGAACAGGGAACAAGTATTTATAATTATATAGCTTCTAAGAGCTAATTAAAAAATAAACTTTGCTATTATTTTTAAGGGGTAGTTTAAACATAATAAACAAAAATCCGAAAAATCACTTTTCGGATTTTTGTTTTTTTGAATTTATGCTGCTGTAAATATTAATTATGTTAAAAATTATAAATAATAAGGGAACAATTAGCTTCTGAACTGAAAAATTGGGAGCAGTGCAACCTTCATAGACTATATACAACCAAAAAAATAGCAAAATAGTATTAATATGTACTTTATACTTTGCAAAAAAATTCATAAATAATACTCCTTAAATATCATCAAAATCAATATCGGTAAAGTTTTTTTCACTTTTTGGTATTTCTTCTGATGTAGTTTCCGATTGATATTCTTTTTTAAAATCTTTTTGATGTCTTTCAGATATCACTTCTTCCCCTTTATTATTCAGTACAAATGAAGTCATTTCGTCTAAAATTTCTCTGAAAGCTGTGAAATCTTCTTTGTATAAATAGATTTTGTGTTTCTTAAAATGGAATGATCCATCCTCCTCGGTAAATTTTTTACTTTCAGTAATGGTAATGTAATAATCTTCAGCTTTTGTAGACCTTACATCAAAGAAATAAGTTCTTCTTCCTGCTCGTAGTACTTTAGAAAAAATCTCGTCTTTTTCTAACATGTCATTTTCTCTCATATTCGTTCTGTCAATTAGTAATTTTTCATTTACGAAAATGGTAAAAAAAACATTACAATGCAAGAATTATTGCACTTCTTTTTCAGAAAGTTGTTTATAATATAATTCTTTATAATATCCTTCTTGGTTTACTAATTGATTATGAGAACCTTGTTGGATTATTTTTCCTTCTTCCAAAATGATAATTTTATCTGCATTTTTGGCAGAAGAAACTCTATGACTAACAATAATAGTGGTTTTTTCTTTTGAAAATTCGAGTAGATTATTCAAAATTTTCTCTTCCGTTTCAGTATCAACAGCCGATAATGAATCATCAAAAAGTAATATTTGAGGATTTTTAATCAGTGCTCTTGCAATAGAAACACGTTGTTTCTGTCCCCCAGAAAGTGTAATTCCTCTCTCTCCGAGAATGGTTTCATATTTTTGATTAAATTCAATAATATTATCATGAATTACTGCCTTTTTTGAAGCATTTACAACTTCTTCATCAGACGCATTTTCTTTTCCAAATTTGATGTTATTTTTTATCGTATCCGAAAATAAAAATGCATCTTGAGGCACTATTCCAATACTTTGGCGCAAATCATTTAAATTAATTTCAGATAGCGGTTTCCCCTCCATTTGTATGTTTCCTATTTTCACATCATACATTCTAGTTAATAAGGAAAGAATACTAGATTTACCAGATCCAGTTTTTCCTAAAATAGCCAATGTTTCTCCTTTTTTAACTTCAAAAGAAATGTTCTTCAAAGCTTCAATATTAGTATCTTCGTATACAAAACTTACATTATTAAAAACGATTTCGCCATTAATTATTGAATTTTCAATGGCAGTATTCTTTATTTCTGGCTCAATTTTTAAAAATTCATTGATTCGTTTTTGTGAAGCTTCTGCCTCTTGTATTAAGGACGAAACCCATCCAATGGACGCTACAGGCCAAGTTAACATATTTACGTACAGAATAAATTCTGCAATGGTTCCAATACTTTTAATGGTACCTTCAATATACATCATGCCACCAAAGTAAATCACAATTAAATTACTAACACCAATTAATGTTGCCATCAATGGACCAAATAACGACTGTACCTTTGCCAAACTCATACTTTTTGCTTTACTTTCATTGGCCAAATCAACGATAATTTCTTGATTTTGTGACTCCAAAGAATAAGCTTTAATTACTCTAATTCCCGAAAATACTTCTTGAGTAAAACTAGAAACTTTGGATAGATATTGTTGAAAAACAGTGCTTCTCAAATTAATTTCAACGCTTAATTTAAAAATTATATACGATAGAATTGGTAAGGGAAGTATTGTATATAGAGTTAATCTGGGTGAAACATTATACATATATATAATGACAACCGTAAAACGAATCAGAGTATTGATTGTATACATCACAGCAGGCCCTACATACATTCTCACTTTTGCAACATCTTCGCTAATTCGGTTCATTAAATCTCCCGTTCTATTTCTCTTGTAGAAATTTTGATCTAAAACCTCATAGTGTTTAAAAACCTCATTTTTTAAATCAAACTCAACATGACGGGACATTACAATTAAAGTTTGTCGCATCAAAAAAGTTAAAAGTCCCGCAATAATAGTTGTACCGATGATAAGTAAAATATTTTCAATAAGTTGGTTTTTTACTAAAGCACTTCCTATTGCACTTTTGTGATAATCTTCTATAGCTTTAAACGATTTACTTATTAATTTAGGAGTAAATAATGAAAAGATTTGAGCAATGATAGTTATTAAAATACCAATCAAAAACCGGTATTTGTATTTAATGAAATATTTATTCAAATATTGTAATTCTTTCATTCTATATGTTTAAAATATAATTATAATTAGCTTTTTTTATTAAATAATTACAAATAAATAATTTTTAAAATAACTAAGAAAACTAATTTTTATTAACAAAACGCTAATTAAAACTAAATAAAGTAATTTATTTTGAAGAAAACGTTAAATTTGCAATGACTTTTTGATAAAGTCGCAATTCAAATAATTTTTTATGACATCAGAAATCACAACCCCAAAAGAACTTCAAAAAATGGATCCTGTATTTGGTCAATTATCATTTGATAATCATGAGCAAATCGTTTTTTGCAACGACAAAGATACTGGATTAAAAGCAATTATTGGTATTCATAATTCCGTTTTAGGACCAGCGTTAGGCGGAACAAGAATGTGGAGTTATGCCAATGAATGGGAGGCATTGAATGATGTTTTACGTCTTTCTCGGGGAATGACTTATAAATCGGCTATTACTGGTTTAAATCTTGGAGGAGGAAAAGCTGTAATTATAGGTGACGCTAAAACCCAAAAAACACCAGAATTGATGCGAAAATTTGGTGAATTTGTTAATTCGTTATCGGGTCGCTATATCACTGCAGAAGATGTAGGCATGGTAACGGCAGATATGGATATCGTTAGGGATGTCACTCCCTACGTAACTGGAATATCAGAATCACGTGGTGGTTCTGGAAATCCTTCTCCTGTTACTGCTTTTGGTGTGTATATGGGCATGAAAGCAGCAGCTAAATATCAATTTGGTTCTGATAAATTGGACGGCAAGAAAATTTTAGTTCAAGGTATTGGTCATGTTGGTGAAACTTTGGTAGAATATCTTACTAAAGAAGGAGCTTTGGTTCAAATTGCAGATATTAATCAAGATAAATTAATTGAAGTTGGCAAGAAATATGGCGCCACCATTTATTCAGGTAGTGATTTGTATACCGCTGATGTAGATATTTACGCTCCATGTGCGCTTGGGGCAACCATCAATGATGATACTGTTTATAAAATTAAGGCAAAAGTAATTGCTGGAGCTGCAAACAATCAATTAGCTAACGAAAATGTTCACGGGCCTATTTTAGAAGAAAGAGGTATTGTATATGCTCCTGATTTTTTAATTAATGCGGGTGGAATCATCAACGTGTATGCTGAAATTGCTCATTATGATAAAGCAGAAGCAATGCGAAGAACCGAGAATATTTACAATACTACTTTAGAGATATTTGATTATGCAAAAGCTAATAATTTAACGCCTCAAAAAGCAGCTATGGCAATTGCAGAAAATAGAATTGCTCAAAGAAAAAAAGAAAACGCTAAATAGTAGCGATTCCATAAAATAGTTTTATTTTTGCAAGGCGAGAGATACCAATCTTTCGCTTTGTTAATTTTATCCAAATCAAAAAGTTCTTATCCGTGCTAAACAGAAGACATATTCGAATTAAAGTCATGCAATCCATTTATGCCATGAATCAGAGTGGATCTGACAATCTTGAAAAACAAGAAAAGTTTTTAGAATCCAGTTTAGAAAATATTTTAGATTTATATCTGATATTATTGTCTTCATTAGTAGAAATCCGAAAAAAAGAAATTGAATATATTGAAATTGCTCAGAAAAAACATCTAGCTACTCCAGAAGAACGAAAACCCAATTTACGATTTATAAATAATCCCATTCTATTGGCTTTAGAAGAGAACAATGCGTTAAGTATTGCTCTTGAAAAAAGAAAAATTACTAATTGGCAAGCCAATGATGATACGATTTTAATGCTTTTACAGGATATTAAGCAAAGTGATTTGTATCAAAAATATATGGCAAAAAAGACAGTTACTTTTGAAGAAGATCGTTTTTTTGTGTTGGATATGTTTTCAGAATTAATCGCTCCTAATGAAAAATTATATTCCTATTTAGAAGATTTTAAATTGACTTGGGTGGATGATATTCCAGTTGTGAATACTCAAATCTTGAAGCAGTTGCGACAAATGACCTCAGATTCAGAATCGTTAAGAATACCTTCAATTTATAAAGACGCGGAAGATAAAGAGTTTTCAGTACTTTTGTTCAGAAAAACGGTTTTGAATGACACCGAATTATCGAAGGAATTTGTAGATAAAACACCTAATTGGGATATCGAACGAATTGCAGAATTAGATACAATAATTTTAAAAATGGCAATATGTGAGTTTTTAAAATTCCCATCGATTCCTTTTAAAGTGACAATAAATGAATATTTGGAGTTAGCTAAAGAATATTCTACGCCTAAAAGCAGTATTTTTATAAACGGAATATTGGACAATTTAGTAAAAAATTTTCAAACTAATAACAAAATAACCAAAGTAGGTCGAGGCTTAATGTAACAATTAAAATTATGATAAAGAAAATAGTATTATCTGCTTTTATGTTTATGGTTTTATTATCGTGTAGTAATCGTCATGGTGATTTTCCGATAATGAGTTTTGAAGAAAAAGAATATGATTTTGGAACCATTACCGAAGGTCAAAAAGTACATAAAGATTTCATATTCACTAATTCTGGTAAAACAGATTTAACAATTTCCAATGCGCAAGGTTCTTGTGGATGTACTGTGGGAGATTATCCGAAAAAAGCAATTAAACCAAACGAAAAAAGTGTGATAAAAGTTACTTTTAATTCGCAAGGAAAACATGGAAAACAAGAAAAATCGGTTACTCTTTCTACTAACACAGAAAACCGATTAGAAATCATAAAGATTTTTGCCGATGTTAAAGAGAATAAAAAATAATAATAACAAAAATAAATAAATTAGATTATGGGACAATTTGGTTCAATGGGATACATACTTTTAATGTTTGCAGTAATGTATTTTTTTATGATTATGCCTCAACAAAAAAGAGCTAAAAAAGAAAAAGAATTTGAAAAAAACTTAAAAGTAGGTGATAAAATAATTACGAAAAGTGGACTTCATGGAAAAATTTCAGAGTTAGCCGAAACAACAGTGGTTGTCGAAACAATGTCTGGTAAATTAAAAATGGAACGTTCCGCAATTTCACTTGAAATGAGTGCAGCTTTAAATAAAAAAGTTTAAAAAAATATAAATTTCCGAATAACAGTTCCAATTTCTTTTCAAAAAGAATTTGGAACTTTTTTTATTCATCATCTACAATAATGAACTATTCAATACATAATACTTTATAATATATTCACTAAAAAGTAATAAAGTAAATGATAAATTCATTAAATTTACATTATAATTTCTAGGTTAGTTCCATTAAATACGCGGCACATTTTGACTATTTTAAATTTGATAGACACCATTCCGATTCCTGTTATTCTTCTTGATACAGACTTGTCTATTAGGAACTATAATGATTTGACAATTGACCTTTTAGATATCAATAAAGAAGAACTAAATAATAAATTAGTTACAGTTCTTTTCCCTGAAATTACTCCGGATTATTTTAGGTCAAATTTCAAAATAGATATTAAACATAGTACTTCAAAAAGTAATAATTTTGATTTAAACATCCAATTTGAAAGATTTGAATATGAAAATCTATCTGGTATTTTATATTTAACTAAATTACAAGTAGCAAAAGAAAGGTCTACTTTCTCGATGCGAAAAGAACTTGTTTTAAAACAAAGAATAAATATTTTTGAACTTTTTTTAAACAATAGTAAAGAGGGTGTTTTTGTTTTTAATAATGAGGGAAATTTATTATATTTAAATAGTCAAGCATCAAATCAATTTGATATTAGAGTCAATAAAGTGCAGAAAAATTATGCTTGGCAAATTTTTGATTTTTTTGAAACTCAGGCGGAATGGGAGAATCAAAAAAGAATTCTTAATTCTAAAAATCAAACAACTTTTACTCTTTATTTTAAAAAAAAGCCTACCAGCCAAGTTTCAATTTTATTTCTTTCTTTCAGTCATCAATTCATCAATTCTAAAAATTTATATATAATAAATTATACTGATATAACAGAATCTCAAAAGGATAAATTAGTAATTAGTAATCAAATAGAGCAAATAAATGTTTTTCATAAAAACATACCTGCTGCATTAATTCAATTTGTAGTTGAAGATAATTCAGAACATTATTTTACATATGTAAGTGATTCTTTCTATGAAATGTTTGGTTTTTATTTATCAATAGAAGATAACGATTGGTATACTTTTATTTCAGATTATGCTTTTGATATGCCTTTTCTTTTAGATTCAATAAAAGAAACTATTAAAGAGGCTAAAGAGTTTAAACATATTGGAAGAATTCGTTCTCCAAAAGGCAAAGTTATTTGGATTGAAATCAATGCAATTCCAACTATAAAAGAAAAAAAAATTATTTATAATGGTTTAATATTAGATATTACTGAACGGAAAGAAGTTGAAATTGAAAATAATAAGAAAAGAGCTTTTAATGATTCCATATTATTTAGTATTCCCGCCGATATTGCATTATTTGATAAAGATCATAACTACACATTCATTAATCCAAATGCCATTGCAGACAGTGAATTAAGGGAATGGATGATTGGCAAAAATGATTTTGACTACTGTAAGTTAAAGGGTACTGATACTAAAATGGCTAATGTACGGCATGACTATTTTCTTAAAGCTATTGAAACTCACAAATCAGTAGATTGGGTTGATGAAATTGTTAAGCATGGAAAAAGCATCTTTGTTTTAAGACGATTTTCTCCTTTTTTTGTTGAGGATGAATTTGCATATATGATTGGATATGGAATCGACATTACCGAACTCAAAAGAACACAGTCTATATTGTCGGAAACCCAACGTCAAAATGAATTGATATTAAAATCGGCATTAGATGCTATCGTGATTATTGATAAGGATTGGAAAATTATTTTTTGGAATCCACAAGCAGAGGAAATTTTTGGTTCTCAAGGAGATGAAGTCATGGGGAATTATCTTTTTAAAACTATTTTTCCACAAAATGATAAAAAATATTCGGAAGAAAAACTGAAAGAATTGACTTCAAATGGAAATGATCAAATACTGGAGTTAGCTGCTATTAGAAAAGATGGTAAAGAATTTCCAATTGAATTAGTTATTGTTCCAATTGATGACGTTAACAATGAATTTCATTATTGCATTTTTATAAGAGATATTAGTAACAGAAAGGAAAAAGAGAATGAGATAGAACGTCAAAACAGAGTATTAAAAAGTCAAAATATAGAACTTGAGCAGTTTACATATATTGCATCACATGATTTACAAGAGCCATTACTCACGTTAATAAGTTTTTCTAATCTATTACAAGAAGAATATAATGATAAATTAGACGAAGAAGGACAACTATTTGTGAAATTTATCAATCAATCTGCCAAAAGAATGCGATCCTTAATCTCTGGATTAATGGAATATGCTCGCATTAACAAAAAGGAAGAATTTATAGTAAGTGATGTAAACCTCATCATTCAAGATGTTTTAGATGATTTAAAAAACACAATAACCAATAGTAATGCTCTAATTGAATGTAAATCAATGCCTTTACTAAATTGTCATCCTACGCATATAAGACTATTGTTTCAGAATTTAATAAGCAATGCCATTAAATTTACTAAAAAAGAGATGCAACCTATAATTAAAATTAAGTGTATTGAAAGAGAGCATGATTGGCTTTTTTCAATAAATGACAACGGAATAGGTATTGATGCAAGAAATGTAGATTATATATTCTTAATTTTTAAAAGGTTACATAATTACACAGAATTTTCCGGACACGGAATTGGTTTGGCTCATTGTAAAAAAATAGTAAATATCCATAATGGCGAAATTTGGGTAGAATCGGAATTAGGAATAGGAAGCACATTTTATTTTACTATTTCAAAAAGTATTCAATAAGTAGAAACATTAAATCAATTTTATTATGGATAAAAAAGTACACACAGTTTTATTGGTTGACGATGATTTAGCTATTAATTATTTTCACAAAAGATTACTTTCAAAATCAGATTTATCAGATGTTATAATTACTCTATATAACGGAGAAGTTGCAATACAAGCTTTGATAGAGAATAATCTAACTTTAACAGAGAACGATAAGTTATTGGTTTTTTTAGATTTAAATATGCCCATCATGAATGGATGGCAATTTCTCGATGAATATGAGAAAATCAAAAAATCTTTAAAGTTTGAATGTAAAATATTTGTTTTGAGTTCTTCGATTAACCCTGATGATATTAAAAAAGCCGAAAGTAATGCTTTTGTTTCAAGATATTTAGCAAAACCACTTTCTATGGATAATGTTAATTATATAAAAGAATATTTATAGCACATAATATTTAGCGTAAAAATTTAGCATTTTCTTCAAAAATTTTATCCTTTATACTTATCATTCAAACCTCTATTTTCTAATATCATGGGCTTGATTTTTTCCATTCTTGAAATTTTGGTTTTTTCCTGTTTCGCAACAGCAATATATTCTGAAAATTCTTTTTGCTTATAAGATGAAAAAGAAGAAAATGATTTAGCTAATTCCAAATTGTTTTTAAGTTCGTTTGCAAAAAACTCACAAATAACCAATTCTTTTTTAATCGGTTTGTGATGTAATCCTTTTTTCTCATTTTCAATAGCTTCATCTATATAAGCAGATACTAATGCTTCATCAATTTCATCTTTAGAATTAAAACGCCATTGCCGTAAGGCTTTGGTAACACCCTCCTGTGCATTCACTAAAACTTGAGATTTATCGTTAAGGAACACGCCATTCATAAACCAAATTCCAAAATAGGACTTGAAACCACCAATTCCAACAATGTTTTTATTGTTCAGAGTATAAATTGAGCCACCCCATTTAATCGTTTCCACTAATTCAGTTTTTGCTAAAATAGCTTTTAGAATTTCTAGTTCTTCTTTCCACTGATTAACTTTGTCCCAAATGTGTTTTTCATCCATAAGCTAATTTGTGCGTTATTTTTTAAAAGTTAAATATAAAAAAAATCCACAAATTTCATAATTCGAAACTTGTGGAAATTTATCTTATTTAAAAATTTTATTTTTTAGAAAAATCAGTAGTTGCAGTTAATTCGGCAATTTTAACAATAACATCTACTGCTTTTTGCATACTTTCTACAGGGACATATTCATATTTCCCATGAAAATTATGCCCCCCTGCAAAAATATTCGGACAAGGTAAACCCATATAAGACAATCTTGAACCGTCAGTTCCACCGCGTATTGGTTTTATAAGCGGAGTAATGCCTAATTGTATCATCGCCTCTTCAGCCAAATCTACAATATACATCATAGGCTCGACTTTTTCTTTCATATTGTAATATTGGTCTTTTACTTCAGCAATACAAATATCTTCTCCGAATTGTGCAGCAAAATTAGCATTGATTTTGGTCGCAATATCCAAAACTACCTGTTTACGTTTTTGGAATAAATCTGCATTATGATCACGAATGATAAGTTCTAATTTAGTTTCTTCAATACTGCCTGATAATCCGGTAACGTGATAGAATCCTTCATAATCAATAGTTTCTTGTGGAATTTCGTTCTTTGGTAGTTCATTAATAAAATCATTGGCAATAAGCATCGAATTGATCATTTTTCCCTTGGCATATCCCGGATGAACGCTTTTTCCTTTGAAAGTAATTTTGGCTCCAGCGGCATTAAAATTCTCATATTCCAATTCGCCAATTTGACTTCCGTCCATTGTATAAGCCCACTTGGCACCGAATTTCTCTACATCGAAAATATCGGCTCCACGACCAATTTCCTCGTCTGGTGTAAATCCTACTCTAATTTTTCCATGTTTAATTTCAGGATGTTGTACCAAATATTCCATTGCTGTAACTATTTCAGTCAAACCAGCTTTATCGTCGGCACCTAAAAGAGTTAATCCATTGGTTGTAATTAAGGTTTGTCCTTTATACAACAATAAATCTTTGAAATAACTTGGTGAAAGAACAATGTTTTGTTCAGCATTCAATATTATATCCCCTCCATCATAGTTTTTTACAATTTGTGGCTTTACATCTTTTCCCGTAAAATCTGGCGAAGTGTCATAGTGCGACACAAATCCAATAGTGGGTACCTCGTGGTCAACATTACTAGGAAGTGTTCCCATTACATATCCATTTTGATCGATGGTAACTTCGGTTAATCCTATAGATTGAAGTTCTTTTACCAATAAATTAGCAAGAACTAACTGTTTTTCTGTGCTTGGCGTTGTTGAAGAATTAGCATCTGATTCAGTATCGATAATCGCATAGCTAATAAAGCGGTCAATAATATGTTGCATGGATTTAGTTTGTAAAATTTAAAACACAAATATACAATTTTGATGGGTTTAGTTTTAAGATACGTCATAAAAAAATCCCCAACTTAATGAAAAGTTGAGGATGAGATTATTGTTTTGTCAGACTGGCCAAGGTGGTTTAGTCGTGCACTAAAACCCATTCTCCCGCAGCAAGCATACTTTCTGCTTTCTTATACTTTAACGTTTCTGTTTTACCGCTCATTACATGTTTGATCGTAACAGTATCGTTTCTATTGATTTTTGGTTGATCACGAACAATAGTTTCTGTTACTTGACGCTGTTGCGTTTGACCAGCTTCCCGATTTTGTTCTGCTAATGAATCACTATTTGGATGTTCATCTTTAGATTCGATATAATTTTCTTTTCTACGTACTTCTTGACGTGCTTCTTGAATAGTATTGTTTTGCTGTGGTAAGTCGCCTTTAAACAAGAAAGAAATCACTTCTTTATTGACTCCATCCAACATGTTTCTAAACAAGTTGAAAGCTTCTAATTTATAGATAAGCAATGGGTCTTTTTGTTCGTGAACTGCTAATTGTACCGAAGTTTTCAATTCGTCCATTTTACGTAAGTGTTTTTTCCAAGCTTCATCTACAATGGCTAATGTGATGTTTTTTTCAAAATCTGCAACTAATTGTGCTCCTTGAGTATCATATGCTCTTTTCAAATCGGTAACGACATTCAATGACTTAATTCCGTCTGTAAATGGTACTATAATTCTTTCATATTGATTATTTGGATTTTGATAAACATCAGCGATGATTGGCATGGCCTCTCGAGCACTTCTTTCAGTTTTCTCAGTATAATACATCATAGCAGCTTGATATACTTTTCTGGTCAATTCCATTTCATTCATCTTATCGAATTCACTAGACGAAACCGGTGATGTGATAGAGAAATAGCGGATTAATTCAAATTCAAAATTTTTGAAATCATTTTTTGCTTTGTTGTCACTTACAATAACCTCACAAGTGTCATACATCATATTTGCAATATCTAATTTCAAACGTTCTCCGTGCAAAGCGTGACGTCTTCGTTTGTACACAACCTCTCTTTGAGCATTCATCACGTCGTCATATTCTAACAAACGTTTACGGGTACCAAAGTTGTTTTCTTCCACTTTTTTCTGAGCTCTTTCAATAGACTTTGTCATCATCGAATGTTGAATCACCTCTCCTTCTTTCAATCCCATTCTATCCATTACTTTGGCTACTCGTTCTGAACCAAAAAGACGCATCAAGTTATCTTCTAAGGATACATAAAACTGTGAACTTCCCGGGTCTCCTTGACGACCAGCACGACCTCGCAACTGGCGATCCACACGACGGGAATCGTGACGTTCGGTTCCGATTATGGCTAAACCACCAGCAGCTTTTACTTCAGGAGTTAATTTAATGTCCGTTCCACGACCAGCCATATTGGTTGCTATGGTCACAACTCCAGGTTTTCCAGCTTCAGCCACAATGTCTGCCTCTTTTTTGTGCATTTTTGCGTTCAATACATTGTGTTCTACGCCGCGCATTTTTAACATTCTGCTCAATAACTCAGAGATTTCGACAGAAGTTGTTCCAATCAAAACGGGTCTTCCCGATTGTGAAAGTTGTGTAACGTCTTCAATTACGGCGTTGAATTTTTCACGAACCGAACGATAGATTAAATCTTCTTTATCGATACGTGACATTCCTCTATTAGTAGGAATTTCAACTACATCCAATTTATATATTTCCCATAACTCACCAGCTTCTGTAACGGCAGTTCCTGTCATACCCGCTAATTTACTGTACATACGGAAGTAATTTTGCAAGGTTATAGTTGCAAATGTCTGAGTTGCTGCTTCAATAGTTACTTGTTCTTTGGCTTCAATCGCCTGGTGTAATCCATCTGAATAACGGCGACCATCCATAATACGACCTGTTTGCTCGTCCACAATCATGATTTTATTCTCCATGATTACATATTCTACATCTTTTTCAAAAAGGGTGTAGGCTTTTAAAAGCTGCGTTAACGTGTGAATACGCTCTGATTTTATACCAAAATCTTGGAATAAATGTTCTTTGGCTTCCGCCTCTTTATCTTTATCTAATTTTTGTTTTTCAATGTTAGCAATCTCAGTCCCGATATCTGGTAGTACAAAAAATGTTTTATCAGTATCTTGCGAAAGAAATTTGATTCCATTATCTGTCAATTCCACTTGATTGTTTTTTTCTTCGATTACAAAATACAATGCTTCATCAACCAATGGCATTTTTCGGTTGTTGTCAGTCATGTATTCATTTTCCGTTTTTTGCAACAACTGTTTTACTCCTTCTTCACTCAAGAATTTAATTAATGCTTTATTTTTTGGCAATGCACGATACGCTCGTAACAATTGAAAACCTCCATCTTTTGCATTTCCTTCTTTAATCAATTTTCTAGCTTCTGATAAAAATCCGTTTGCCAATTGACGCTGCAAATTATATAGATTTTCAACTTTAGGTTTTAATTCATTAAACTCGTGACGATCACCATCGGGAACCGGGCCAGAGATAATTAAAGGTGTTCTGGCATCATCAATCAATACCGAATCGACCTCATCGACAATCGCATAGTTGTGTTTTCGTTGCACCAAATCTTCAGGCGAATGCGCCATGTTATCTCTCAAGTAATCAAAACCAAATTCATTATTAGTTCCATACGTGATATCAGCCTCGTAAGCTTTTCTTCGTTCTGGTGTGTTAGGAGAATGGTTATCTATACAATCTACCATTAATCCATGAAATTCAAATAAAGGCGCTTTCCAAGTACTATCTCGTCTAGCCAAATAATCATTTACGGTAACCAAGTGAACTCCGTTACCCGTAAGAGCGTTTAAATACAAGGGAAGTGTAGCCACTAAAGTTTTACCTTCACCTGTTTGCATTTCGGCAATTTTACCTTCATGAAGTACGATTCCACCAATCAACTGAACATCATAATGAATCATATCCCAAGTAATTTCTTTTCCAGCAGCATTCCATTGATTTGCCCAATTGGCTTGATCTCCAACAAGTGTAATATAGGGTTTTGTAGCCGAAAGTTCTCTGTCTTTTTCAGTAGCTGTTACCGTAATTATTGCATTGTCTTTGAAACGTCGTGCCGTTTCTTTAACTACTGCAAAGGCATCAGGAAGAATTTCCATTAATACTTTTTCGGAGATTTCGTAGGCTTCTTTTTCTAAAGCATCAATAGCATTGTAAATATCCTCTCTTAAATCAATATCTGAAGTATTTTCAGCTTCTACTTTTTTAGCTGCGATATCAGCATCTTGCTTGGCTCGAGCATTTTTTATTTTTTCTTTAAATTCAGCAGTTTTGGCTCTCAATTCATCGTGAGATAAAGCCATTAATGAAGATTCTAAAGCTTTAATTTTGGTGATATAAGGTTGCGTAGCTTTAACATCTTTTTCAGATTTATCACCAACGAACATTTTAAGTATGCTATTTATGAAACTCATATTATAATTACGAATTAGGTATTACAAATTAAAAATCTAATCAATAGATTTAAGTAATTGTAATTGTTGTTTATATTTTTTTAATGTGTGCAAATTTAAACAAAAAAAAAGCCCCAAAGGAGACTTTTTTCTGTTGTGTTAGTTTATTTTTTTAATATTCATCCTCGTTCCAAAGATAATCTTCGTCAGTTGGATAATCTGGCCAAATTTCTTCCATTGATTCATATATTTCACCTTCGTCTTCAATAGACTGAAGATTTTCTACTACTTCTAAAGGAGCACCAGCTCTAATAGCGTAGTCGATAAGTTCATCTTTGGTCGCAGGCCACGGTGCATCACTTAGATAAGATGCTAATTCTAATGTCCAATACATCTGCTTTCGATTTTATAATTTATGCAAAAATAAATTTTTAACTGAAATAGTCAAGTAAAAATTGATTTATTTTTAATTAAAGTTAAGAACGTGCTTTTTTAAGTGCTCAGTATTCAGTTTTTAGTGTTCAGATATCTTGACAAAACTACAACTGCTTACTAATAGCTGACCACTGAACACTACTTTCTTGGTATCCATTGTACCTCATCGGCTTTTAAATCATGAGACAACTTTCGTGCCAAGACGAAAAGATAGTCAGAAAGTCGGTTTAGGTACTTAATTACGAGTTCATCGGTTGGTTCGATGTCATTAAGATGTACGGACAATCGTTCAGCACGACGACAAACACAACGGGCAATATGACAATATGACACTGTTGTATGTCCTCCCGGCAACACAAAATGAGTCATGGGCGGCAATGATTCTTCCATATTGTCTATTTCGTTTTCAAGAAACTCAATATCTGACTCTAAAATCCCTAAATTTTGAAGTCGTTTTTCTCCATTTTTAAGTGTCGCTTTTTCAGGTGGTGTTGCTAAAATAGCACCCACAGTAAAGAGCCGGTCTTGAACTTCAATCAGAACTTCTTTGTAGTGACTGTTCATATCTTGATCGCGAATCAAACCGATGTGGGAATTTAGTTCATCAACCGTACCATAGCTTTCTATTCGAATGTGATGTTTGGAGACTCTTGTTCCGCCAAAGAGCGCCGTAGTTCCGGTGTCGCCAGTTTTAGTATATACTTTCATTTGGATTTTTAGATTTTTAGATTTTTAGATTTCCATCGAAATCACAAAACTAAAATTGATGTTCAAAGATAACAAAAATAAAAATGGATTGCTAACTAGCCCCGATGGGAATGGCATCGTATATAATGGACAGCGGGAATAAGGTTTGCCGATAAAGCCCTAACGATTCGCTCCACATTTCGACTGCGCTCCCTGTGAGAATTACAAATGATCTTTGTTTAAATTGTCGCTTTCAATTAATCCATCTCTTAAACGGATAATTCTATGAGCATATTTAGCAATATCTTCTTCATGAGTTACTAGTATCACAGTATTTCCTGCAGCATGAATGTCGCCGAAAAGTTTCATGATCTCAACAGATGTTTTACTATCTAAATTACCTGTTGGTTCATCAGCAAGAATGATCGATGGCCGATTTACTAATGCACGAGCTACCGCTACACGCTGGCGTTGCCCTCCCGAAAGTTGATTGGGTTGGTGATCCATTCTGTCGGCAAGATTCACCTGAGTTAAAACTTCGGTGGCTCTTTTATTTCGTTCGGATTTTGAATATCCGGCGTAAATCATAGGTAAGGCAACATTGTCTAGAGCAGTTGTTCTTGGTAGTAAATTAAATGTTTGAAAAACAAAACCAATTTCTTTATTTCGAATTTCAGCCAAATCATCATCGTGCATTTGAGAAACGTCTTTTCCGTTAAGAATATAGCTGCCAGAAGTTGGTGTATCCAAACATCCCAAAAGATTCATCAAAGTAGATTTTCCAGATCCCGAAGGTCCCATTAATGCTACATATTCTCCTTTGTTGATTTGTAAATCAATACCTTTTAAAACGTTTATAATTTCGCTACCAAGAACAAAATCACGTTTTATATTGGTTATGTTAATTAATGGATTTGACATTTTATGTAAAATTGCTGATTTGTAACTTTTTTTTTTAGTTTGTGAAAATACTAATTAGTTGCGTTATAACTTCATTAGTAGATTGAAATAGCATTTTGTTACATAAGAAGATTATTACTTGAAAAAAAAAATGAAGTGATCTTTTTTGGAAGGAAAACGATTTGTTATTAATGGAAAATTTATGTAAAGTCATAAAAAAACCTGATTTAAACTCAGGCTCTTTGGATAAACAGATATTATATCGTATTATTTAATGACAACTTGTAAACTTTTAGTTCCATTTGCAGTTGATAATTTACAGATATATAATCCAGCTTGTAAGTCAGTTGCATCAACAGTTTGATAATTGATTCCAACACTCAACTGCGACAATACTTTACTTTTAACAGTTCTGCCAAGCGTATCTATTAGCTCCACCGTGGCATCTTGAACATCTCCTAACGTGCACAAAAAATGAATTTGTTTGTCTTGCGAAGGATTTGGGGCAATAGTAAAATAATTAGTATTTAATTCAAAATCATTTGTAGTCAAATTGGGAGTCATCATCCAAATAATAGCATTAACTAGAAGTATTCTATGATTTCCACTGGCATCAGAAGTATACCCATTATATAGGATATCGCCACTGTCGCCGGTACCATCGTCAAGAGGAGAACTATCTCCCATAGCAAAAACTTTGCCGCTTTGATAGGTAGCTGCTGCAACCATAACATTGCTCGTTCCTGTGGTACTAGAACCCGATTTAAAAACTAATCCTTTAACAGAGCTATTAGCAGTTGTATTCAAAGTCATTGTAGTACCGTTAGACCATAGCACTTGATTTGGATTACCTAAAGTTCCATGCAAGATAGAATAATAAGGACTTGTGGATGTTAAACTTGCAAAAGCGGTTGAACTTCCAGAAATGTTTACCAAATCAAAGGCTATTCCAAAAGGATTGTTTTGAACTGTGTTATTTGTTAATAAATCATTCCAAGCCGCAGGTGAGTCTATGCCATCATTATTTCTATCCGAAATTGTATGATCAGAAATCATCATCAACCCACCACCATTTTTAACAAAATTTACAATGGCAGCTTTTTCAGTAGCACTAAAGGACATATTAGGTTCATCCACCACAAATACTTTATAATTACTTAAATCTTGAACATTGGCACTATTTCCATAAGTAATTTGGCTATTGAAAGGTAATGTTTCAACAGTGTATCCTTGCTTTACACAATCAACCGCCAAAGCTGATAATCCTCCATCCCAATAGGTTTCAATTGTTGAAGAAGTAATTCCAGATTGAGCTGGTGTAGGAATACGTTGTGGATTAGATTGTCCAGTTCCAGTTCCTGCATAAGGTAAATGCGATGAACTTGAAAAGAATATATTGTGGGAATCTGCATCAATAACCCAGTCAGCACTTCCAGCCATTTCAGCTTTTGTTGCATCAAAAAGTATTTTTGTATTTTGAGCTTTTATTGAAATTGAAATTAACAAGACCAACAATACTAAAGATTTATAAAAATTATTTTTCATAGATTTTTTTTATTTGATAAAACAAGACTACAAATGTACATTTATTTTATTTTTATTTTATTCATAAAGTAGATAATGAAATCTATTTAACGTAATCTTAAGTATCAATTGAAAAAATAAAATTATTCAAAAAATCTTTTTTATTACTATTTTTGCATCGTTTTTTAACTACTTAATTATTATGATAAAAGATTTATTTGAAAGAATTCAAAATAACAAAGGACCACTAGGTAAATGGGCTTCACAAGCAGAGGGATATTTTGTTTTTCCAAAATTAGAAGGCGAATTAGGGCCAAGAATGCAATTTCAAGGAAAGGATATTTTAAATTGGAGCTTAAACGATTATTTGGGTTTAGCCAATCATCCTGAGGTTCGACAGGCAGATACTGACGCAGCTATTGCTTATGGAGCTGCATATCCTATGGGTGCTCGTATGATGAGTGGTCATACTAATGCTCATGAACAATTAGAAAAGGAACTAGCTGCTTTCGTTATGAAAGAATCTGCCTATTTATTGAACTTTGGTTACCAAGGAATTCTATCTACTATTGATGCTTTAGTGACTAAAAATGATGTAATTGTTTACGATGTTGATGCTCATGCTTGTATCATTGATGGTGTTCGATTGCACATGGGAAAACGTTTTACATACCGTCATAACGACATAGAAAGTATGGAAAAAAACCTCCAAAGAGCAACAAAATTAGCTGAAGAAACTGGAGGTGGTATATTATTTATCACAGAAGGTGTTTTTGGAATGAGGGGTCAACAAGGAAAGTTAAAAGAAATTGTTGCAATGAAAAAGAAATACAATTTCCGATTGTTAGTTGATGATGCACATGGTTTTGGAACTTTAGGAGAAACAGGCGCAGGTGCAGGAGAGGAGCAAAATTGTCAAGATGGAATAGATGTTTATTTTTCAACTTTTGCAAAGTCTATGGCAAGTATAGGTGCTTTTATAGCTGCTGATAAAGATATCATAGATTATTTAAAATATAATTTACGTTCTCAAATGTTTGCTAAATCGTTACCGATGATTCAAACGATTGGTGCATTGAAACGATTGGAGCTATTGAGAAACAACCCTGAACTGAAAGATAAACTTTGGGAAAATGTGAATGCTCTTCAGGGAGGCTTGAAGGCCAAAGGATTTAATATTGGCGATACTAATACTTGTGTAACACCTGTTTATCTTGAAGGTTCTATACCAGAAGCGATGATTATGGTTAATGACTTGAGAGAAAATTATGGTATTTTCTTATCTATTGTCGTTTACCCAGTAATTCCTAAAGGAATGATTTTGTTACGAATGATTCCAACCGCTTCACATACATTAGATGATATAGAAGAGACACTGACAGCTTTTGAAGCCATTCGTGAAAAATTAGAAAATGGCACTTATAAAAGAATAGCAGAGGAAACAACTGTAGATGTATCATAATTTATAGAGTATTATGACTGATAAATATTTAATACGATATTGAAATAGGCTAAAAGTAAACAATCAATCATAGAAATTAATTTTTATTTTTTTTGTAATACCGTTTTTTGAATTTCTGTTTGTTTCGGAATGTAAAAAATCCAAATTTCATAATTATTAAGAAATTTGGATTTTTTATATAATTAAAATATAGTTTATTCTAAATCTTCGTCTTCGTCATCAAAATGATCCGAAGATTCAAAGTCCTCTTCCTCATCGTCATCGTTACCATCATCAGAACCACCTTTGTCTTCTAGTAAATCTTCTTCAACGTCGTCGTCGTCTGAAGCATCTTCATCATCATCTAAACCAGCCACTGGAATTATGGGTTCAATTACAGATTCTAAATCGTCATCTTCATCAAATTTTTCCATTCGGCTTGCCAATTTGGTACTCACTTTTACTAAATAAATAGTGTCTTCGGTGCGAACTTCTACGGCTTCAATAAGTTCATTTTGCGCATTTCTAAAACGGATAATATCCGAATCATCATATCCATCAGGGAATTTTTCTACTAATAAGTTTAGAATGTCGCCAGTTAGTTTTGCATAATCAACAATAACTCTTCTCATACATGTATTTTATTGGTCTAATAAATAAGCAAAAATTAGTGGGGCAACTATAGTTGCATCAGATTCAATTATGAATTTTGGAGTATGAATGTCTAATTTACCCCAAGTAATTTTTTCATTTGGAACCGCACCCGAGTATGAACCATAACTTGTTGTTGAATCGGAAATTTGGCAGAAATAACTCCAAAACGGAATATCGTGCATTTCCATATCTTGGTATAACATGGGTACCACACAAATTGGGAAATCGCCAGCAATTCCACCACCAATTTGGAAAAACCCAACTCCTTTACCCTGCGAATTTTTGGGATACCAATCGGCCAACCACATCATGTATTCAATACCACTTTTCATCGTAGTTGGTTTGAATTCTCCTTTAATACAATAAGATGCGAAAATATTCCCCATCGTACTATCTTCCCATCCTGGAACAACAATTGGTAAGTTTTTTTCTGCTGCCGCAATCATCCAAGAATCTTTTGGATCGATTTCGTAATATTGTTCTAACACTCCAGAATTCAACATTTGATACATGAATTCATGCGGAAAATAGCGTTCTCCATTTGAATCTGCTTTGTTCCAAATATCATATAAATGCGATTGTAATCTTCTGAAGGCTTCTTCTTCTGGAATACAGGTATCGGTTACTCTATTGTAATGGTTTTCTAACAAATCCCATTCTTCTTGTGGTGATAAATCGCGGTAATTTGGAACTCTTTTATAAGAATTATGAGCTACTAGATTCATAATGTCTTCCTCGAGATTAGCACCTGTACACGAAATGATGTGTACTTTGTCTTGACGAATCATTTCGGCTAACGATTTTCCTAATTCGGCAGTACTCATAGCGCCTGCAAGCGTGATCATCATTTTTCCGTTTTCCAATAAATGTTGCTCGTATCCTTTGGCAGCATCTACTAAAGCAGCTGAATTGAAGTGAAGGTAATGCTTCTCAATAAACTGGCTTATAGGTCCTTTGCTCATTTTGTTTGTTTAAATTTATTTAGTGTAGTTTGGAGTTCAAAGAAAAACTATTTTTTTTAAAACTTCAAACAGATTTTTACATTTTTTAAGCTATTTTTTTGAGTATCCTAAAATTTTTAAAACGTCATCCGCTGTTTGTTGTTCCGAGAACACTTCGGTTGCAAGAATTCCATTTTCATCGCGGTCAATCAAAATATGTTTGGGTTGCGGAATCAAACAGTGGTGTAATCCGCCATATCCGCCAATGGTTTCTTGATAAGCACCCGTGTTGAAAAATCCAATATAAAGTGGTTTTTCTTTGTTGTATTTTGGCAAATAAATGGCGTTCATATTTTGTTCGGAGTTGTAATAATCATCACTATCACAAGTCATTCCGCCTAATAAAACACGTTCGTAAGTATCGTTCCAACGGTTGACAGCCAACATAATAAAACGTTTGTTAATTGCCCAAGTATCGGGTAACGTTGTGATGAATGACGAATCGATCATGTTCCAAGCTTCTCTATCGTTTTGTTGTTTTTGATACAACACTTGATAAATAGCACCACCCGATTCACCAACGGTAAAGGAACCAAATTCGGTAAAAATATTGGGTACATCTACTTCAGCTTCGTCACAGGCAATTTTAATTTGATTAATAATTTCGTCAATCATGTATTGGTAATCGTATTCAAATGCTAATGAATTTTTGATAGGAAATCCGCCACCAATATTCAATCCGTCTAAGGTTGGACATTCTTTTTTAAGCGCAATATATACTTTGATACATTTTACCAATTCATTCCAATAATACGCATTATCGTTAATTCCGGTATTGATAAAGAAATGCAACATTTTCAATTCGAGATTGTCGTTCTCTTGAATTTGTTTTTTATAAAATGCTACGATGTTTTTATATCCAATGCCTAAACGCGACGTGTAAAACTCAAATTTTGGTTCTTCTTCGGCCGCAATTCGGATTCCAATTTTGAATTTTCCTTTAATTTCTGCTTGAAGCAAATCCAATTCTTCGTAATTATCAATGATTGGAATGGCATTTTTATGACCGTTGTTAATCAATCGCGCAATATTGGTGATGTATTGGTCTCTTTTGAAACCATTACATATAATATGTGTGCTTTTGTTGATTTTTCCGTTTTCTAATAAATTTTCAACAATATTAATGTCAAAGGCAGAAGAAGTTTCAATATGGATATTGTTTTTAAAAGCTTCGTTCATAATGTATTCAAAATGAGAGCTTTTAGTGCAATAACAATAGTAATATTTACCTTCATATTTGTTTTTTTCCATAGCATTTCGGAACCAATTTTTAGCTCTTTTAATGTTGTTGGAAATTTGAGGTAAATAGGTAAATTTTAATGGAGTTCCGTATTGTTCCACCAACTTCATTAAATCGATGTTGTGAAACTGAAGCGTATTTTCTTTGCTTAGCGTAAATTCTTCTTGCGGAAAATAATAGGTTTGATTGATTAAGTCGAAATATTTTGTGTTCATTAGTGTTTGAAAAATTGGAATAAATTAATAATAAAGCGTCATTAATTCATCATTCAAACTCTAATGTTAGCATACACAATAGGAAGTTTTTCGGTTTCTGATTTAGTAATCTCTAAAAAAAGTCCTAGAATAGTTCTAATTGAAGTTAAAAAAGCAACACACAATACTTGAAAACCCGTATTGGTTTTTAGCGTGAAAGTACTATTCGTATTGGTATTGTTGTTCTTTATCATCAGCGCAAATGTAAAAAATAAATTAAGCGAATTGCAATATTTTTATTAAAAAAATATTAAGATTTATAATCTTCAAAACTACTAATAATTAATTCATTTTCAACCGATTGATTAATAATGATGTTTCCGATACCCTTAATCAACGCAAATTGCACTTTTCCGTACTCATTTTTCTTATCGTGAATGAGTAAATTTTGAATGGATTCAACATCATTTTTAGTGAAATTATGTTTTTCAAAAATGTCGGTGATAGTGTATTTTATTTGATGAAATTCTTCGTTGGATAACAAACCTTTTTCATTAGCAATATAACTCTCCAAAATCATTCCAATAGCAATGGCTTCGCCGTGCAGTAAGGGTGTTGCTGATTCTAAAAAATGACTTTCTATTGCGTGACCAAGCGTATGACCAAAATTGAGTGCTTTTCGAATGCCGTTTTCGGTTGGATCTTGCTTTACAATTTCGTTTTTAATTGCTATCGAACGATAAATTAAATCATCAAAATCGGCAAAATCAATATCGGATAAATTTAAAAATTGTTCCCAGTATTTTTTGTCGTAAATTAAACCGTGTTTAAGCATTTCTGCCAATCCAGATCGCATTTCTTTTTGCGACAATGTTTCTAAAAATGAAGTATCAATTAGTAATAATTGTGGCACATTAATAACCCCAATTTGATTTTTTAAATTGCCTAAATCAACTCCGTTTTTTCCACCAATTGATGCATCAACCATACCTAATAAAGTGGTTGGTATGTTAATAAAATCGATGCCTCTTTTATAGGTAGACGCAATAAATCCACCGATATCGGTAATCACACCGCCGCCAAGATTGATGATTAGACTTTTACGATCGGCTCCCAGTTCTGACAAAATCGACCATATTTCAACGCAAGTGGTTATGTTTTTAATGCCTTCGCCTGCTTCTATTTCGATAATTTCAATGGCAATTTCTGTAGCTAAATTGGGTAGGAATTTTGGCAAACAAAAGTCATTAGTATGTTCATCAACTAAAATAAAAAGGGAAGAATATTTATTTTCAATTAACAGTTCATGAATTGCTTCGTATCCTTTTTCATTAAAATAGATGGTATATCCGTTGGCTTCAATTGATTGCATAGTGTTATTTGTATATCGCACAAAAATAAGGATATTATTTCATCTCGTTGGAGCGAATTTTAACTTATTTTTTTACCATAAAATTGAAATAATGATTTTAAAATAATTACTTTTGTTTAATTAAAATCAATAAATATTAAACAAATATATTTTGAAGCCCGTTATTGCACCCATAGAAAAAGAGAATCTATCTGATATTCAGATTGATAGAATTATTGAAATGGCTTGGGAAGACCGAACTCCTTTTGACGCCATTAAATTTCAGTTTGGTTTGGCCGAAGCCGATGTTAAGGCCTTAATGAAAAAAGAATTGAAATTCAGCAGTTATAAATTGTGGCGCGAACGTGTTGAAAATTGCAAAACAAAACACGTTTCTAAACGCGTGGAAGGTATTGACCGATTTAAATGCAAGTTGCAACGTGCTATTTCAAATAATAAAATTTCTAAGCGTTAATTTATGAAGGATAAAAAACCAGATAATGTAGTTTTCTCAGAAAATGAAGGATACAACGCCAGTTTGTTATCCTATTCGACTAATGTTGGTGCGCCTGTTATTAGAATAGACGATGTAGTTTCTTGGAAAAGTAGAGGCATAAGTACGGTAAACAAAGAGTTTGAAAATAAGTTCAACGAACTGAAAATGCAATATGAAAGTTTGATGCAAGAATTCGAATGGAACGAGCTGGTGTATAATGCTAAATTTTCTTTTGAACCTGTTATTGGCGAAATTTATCATTTGTATGCCAACGACGACGGAACCAATTCGCTCTCATTAATTGCGCCGAACGAATGGAATAAAGAACATCTCGGGACCTTTAAATTGAACAGCGATAAAAAATGGGTCATCCAAAAATAAATTATAATTAAGTTGATTTAGCATGCAAAAAAATATTTCTTATGATGATATCATGGCAATGGAGAAGCAGCAACGCGTTCATTTTGCCAATAGTTTGGTTGGTTTTAAAAGCGTTTGTTTGGTGGGCACTCAAAATAACGAACATCAAACTAATTTAGCCATTATAGACTCATTTATACATATTGGAACCAATCCGCCTTTGTTCGGAATGATTTTTCGTCCCGGAGTTGTAGAACGACACACGATGGAAAACATTTTACAGACGAATTTTTATACCGTCAATCACATCAACCCCACTATTTTTAAACAAGCCCATCAAACTTCGGCGCGTTACAACAGAGCAGTTTCCGAATTTGATGTTACGGGTCTTACGCCTGAATACAAAAAAGATTTTTTTGCTCCATTTGTGAACGAAAGTACGATTCAGTTGGCATTAGAATTTAAAGAAAAAGTAGATTTACAAATTAACAATACCGTTTTAATTATTGGTGAAATTAAAGAGGTTTATTTTCCATCAGAATGCCTGCACGATGATGGTTTTATTGATATAGAAAAAGCCAATACCATTACTTGCTCGGGTTTGGATAGTTATCATAAAACGATGCAATTAGACCGATTGAGCTATGCCAAGCCCGATAAAGAAATCACGTCATTACTCCAAAATTGAATAAAAAAGCCATAAATATTGTTTGGTTCAAACGTGATTTACGTTTTACAGATCACGAACCACTTTATTTGGCGCAACAAGACCAAATTCCGGTTTTATTAGTGTATTTTTTTGAGCCATCGGTGATGAACTATGACGATTCCGATGTGCGTCATTGGCGGTTTATTTACGAATCAATTCAAGAAATGAACGCTAAATTGAAGTCGGTTGCCGCAGCAATCTATTTTTTTCATAATGAAGTACAAACTGTTTTTGAAGAGTTGCTGAAAGTGTACGACGTTAAATCGGTTTTTTCTCATCAAGAAATTGGTAACAAAGTCACATTTGATAGGGATACTGCGATGCAATCTTTCTTTGAGACCCACAACATTCGCTGGAACCAATCGCAAATGCACGGTGTCATTCGAAGATTAAAATCTAGAAGTAATTGGGACAAGCGTTGGGAACAAGTGATGCGCGCCGAACCTAAAATGATTGATTTGAATTCGTTTCAATTTGTAAGTTTAGATGTTCATTTATATGAAAAATTAGTTGGAAATGAACTTCCAACAGAAATCATAATGCGAAATAAAAACTTCCAACAAGGCGGCGAATATTGGGCTTGGCGTTATTTGGATAGTTTTGTAAAAGAGCGTCATGTGAATTACAGCAAGCACATTTCTAAACCCAATTTAAGTCGAACGGGTTGCAGCCGATTATCTCCTTATTTAACCTACGGAAACATCAGTATGCGAATGGTTTATCAATACACCAATCAGCATTACGAATCGTCTAAAAATAAAAGAGCGCTGTTGAATTTTGTCTCTCGTTTGCATTGGCATTGTCATTTCATACAAAAGTTTGAAGACGAATGCCGCATGGAATTTGAAAATGCAAATCGAGCCTACGATGTTTTGATAAAACCCAAAAATGAAGCTTACATTAAAGCTTGGCAAGAAGGTAAAACCGGAGTTCCCATTGTAGATGCCTGCATGCGGTGTTTGGTTCAAACGGGTTACATTAATTTCAGGATGCGTGCCATGGTAGTTTCGTTTTTTACGTTCAATTTATGGCAAGATTGGCGCGAATTGCATTTTTTAGCCCGACAATTTTTGGATTACGAACCCGGAATTCATTATCCGCAAATTCAAATGCAATCGGGTACAACGGGTATAAATACGATTAGAATTTACAATCCAATTAAAAATTCCGAAGAACACGATTCAGAAGGGATTTTCATCAAAAAATGGGTTCCCGAATTAGCTCAAATTCCGGTCGAATTAATTCACGAGCCTTGGAAATTGAATGCCATCGAACAACAATTTTACAACTGCGTAATTGGGAAAGATTATCTGTTTCCTATTGTAGATATTGATGAAACTAGAAAGCAAGCAAGCGATATTGTGTGGAGTTTCCGAAAGAAAGACGCTGTGAAAGAAGAAGGAAAACGAATTTTAAAAAAGCACGTAACGAATCCAAATAAACCCAAAAATGCGAGGAGTAAAAAAACAAAACCTTCCCAGTAAAATTTGCGTGGTTTGCCAAAAACCATTCACTTGGCGCAAAAAATGGGAAAAAGTGTGGGACGAAGTAAAATATTGTAGTGATAAGTGTAGAATGAATAAATAATTTAAAACCATTAAGGTATTAAGTTTCATTATGATTTTTACTATCTGTCTTTAAGTTTAAATTCAGTAAAATTGGAAGTTTTATAAAATATTTTAAGCCTTAATTTTTCTTAATTTCTTAATGGTTCAAAAAAAAATATAATGTCAAAAACCTTACGATTAATTCTAGGAGATCAATTAAATAGTAATCATTCATGGTTTAAAACTATCGATGAATCGGTTACTTATGTGATGATGGAAATTCGTTCTGAAACCGATTATGCGCAACACCACATTCAAAAAGTAGTTGGGATTTTTTCGGCTATGCAAGCTTTTGCTGCTGAGTTGCAATCCAATAAACACCAAGTTATTTACATCCATTTGAATGATGAAAGTAACTTACACACCTTTGAAAAAAACATTCAAAACCTGATTTCAACCCACCATTTCACACATTTTGAATACCAATTGCCTGATGAATATCGAGTCGATTTGGATTTAAAAAACCTTTGTAAAACGATTTCAATATCCAATGCTGTGGTTGATTCGGAACATTTTTTTACAACTCGAAAGGAACTTGGCGATTTCTTCGAAGGCAAGAAAATCTATTTAATGGAAAGTTTTTATCGTGCCATGCGAAAAAAGCACAACGTCATGATGGAAGGCGACAAACAGCTCACAGGTCAGTGGAATTACGATGGCGAAAACCGAAAAAAATTGCCCAAAAATCACAAGCCAATTGCACCGTTAGTTTTCAATAATGATGTTTCAAAATGTTATGAGGAAATTATTAAAGCCAATATAAAAACCATCGGAACTATCGATGCTAAAAATTTTGTTTGGCCCATCAACAGAAAGCAGTCGTTAGAATTATTAGATTTTTTTGCTCAAGAATGTTTGCAATTATTTGGAAGTTATCAAGATGCCATGACGCCCAACGAATGGTCGTTGTATCATTCCCGAATTTCATTTTCGATGAATGTAAAAATGATTTCGCCACAAGAAGTAATCAATCGATGCATCGAAGAATGGCAAAAAAGGCCTAACAAAATAGAATTCAATCAATTGGAAGGTTTTGTCCGACAAATAATTGGCTGGCGTGAATACATGCGCGGCATCTACTGGAACAAAATGCCCGAATATGCCAGCATGAATTTCTTTAACAATCAAGAAAAATTACCCGATTGGTTTTGGACTGGAAAAACCAAAATGAATTGTATGAAAGATGCTATCAATCAATCTTTAAATTATGCTTATGCGCATCACATTCAGCGGTTAATGATTACAGGAAATTTTGCGCTTTTGGCAGGAATTCATCCCGACGAAATCGATGCATGGTACCTCGGAATTTACATCGACGCCTTCGAATGGGTTGAAATTACCAATACCCGCGGCATGAGTCAGTTTGCCGATGGGGGAATAGTAGGCACAAAACCGTATGTGAGTTCGGCATCTTACATTGATAAAATGAGCCATTATTGTGGCAGTTGTTTTTATAAAAAAGCACTCAAAACGGGCGATAAGGCCTGTCCATTCAACAGTTTGTATTGGAATTTTTACGACAGAAATGAAGTCCAATTAGGAAAAAATCCTCGAATAGGCATGATGTACAATGTGTGGCGAAAAATGAAACCCGAAGACAAAACCGCTTTGTTAGAACAAGCAGATTATTATTTGAAAAATATAAATGAATTATGAGAACTACAATAGTTTGGTTTAAAACCGATTTGCGATTACACGACAACGAAACACTAATCAAAGCCATTGCCCAGAGTGATCAAATCATTCCGGTGTATTGTTTTGATGATGCTGAATTTGTTACCACTGAATTTGGATTTCAAAAAACAGGCAGTTTTAGGGCGCAATTTTTATTAGAATCTTTGATTGATTTGGATAAAAATTTACGAGAATTAGGTTCGGGATTATTGATTTTAAAAGGAAAACCAGAAGTTGAAATTTCAGCACTTGTTCAACAGTATAAGGCGACCAAAGTTTTTTCTAAAAGAGAGGTTTCTTACGAAGAAAAACAAACCGAAAATAAAGTTCTTGAGGAATTATTCAAGTTAAAATGTGAGCTCAAAACCTTCAGCACAAGTACGTTATATCATGCAGAAGATTTGCCTTTTTCCATAAAAGATATTCCCGATGTGTTTACTAATTTCAGAAAAAAAACAGAGAAAGATGCGGTGATTCGAACGGCTTTTGATGTGCCCAATCAGATTCATTCTCCCGAAATTCCTGAATTAAAATTACCCACATTGGAAGAATTAGGGTTGCAATTCAAACCTTTAGATTCTCGTGCTGCGTTACCTTTTAAAGGTGGTGAAACCGAAGCCATAAAGCGATTGAACCATTATTTTTTTGAAACCCAATGTATTTCAAGTTACAAAGAAACTCGTAACGGCTTGGTAGGTCCTGATTATTCTTCTAAATTCTCGGCTTGGTTGGCATTGGGTTGTATTTCACCACGATTTATTGTCAACGAATTGAAAAAATATGAAGCGCAATTTGGTGCTAATGAATCGACTTATTGGTTGATTTTCGAATTGTTATGGCGTGATTATTTCCGATTTATGATGAAGAAATACAATGCTAAATTCTTTCAACAAGCCGGTATTCAAGAGAAAGGAATTGCTGTAAACAAGCACAATACCCAAGAGCTTCAAAATTGGATCAATGGTGAGACAGGAGTTGATTTTGTGGATGCCAACATGTTGGAATTAAAATTAACGGGTTTCATGAGTAACCGCGGACGCCAAAATGTAGCGAGTTATTTGTGCAACGATTTAAAACTCGACTGGCGTTATGGCGCGGCTTATTTTGAACAACAACTTATTGATTATGATGTCTGCAGTAATTGGGGCAATTGGGCGTATTTAGCCGGAGTAGGTAATGATCCCAGAGGCAACCGTTATTTCAATATTGAGAAACAAGCTTCTGATTATGATAAAGATAAAAAGTATAGGAATTTATGGTTGAAATCTTAAAAAATATTCTAAAACTCTATTTATATTTGCATAATTAATAAAATTTCGATGGATACAATTTTCAACAATACCGAAGTGGCTTTTGCTTTAAAAAGCGATACCGAATTGGATAGAGCTTATTTTTTATTTAAAATGATTTCGAATGAGCCGTTGGTTCGCATCGGAACAGCAGTAACCAATTTTGCATTGAAAGCCCATTTGCCTGTTGACGGATTGATTCGCGCTACTGTTTTTGATCATTTTTGTGGCGGAGTTAATGAAATGGATTGCCTTAAAGTGGTGGATAAGATGTATACTAAAGGCGTTTCATCGGTTTTGGATTATTCGGTAGAGGGTAAAGAAGAAGAAGCGCAATTTGATGCGGCTCTAGAGATGACTTTGAAAACCGTCGAATTTGCCAAAGAAAGAGCAGCTATTCCTTTTGCAGTTTTTAAACCAACGGGTTTAGGGCGATTGGATTTATACACTAAAATAGGAGCGAAGCAACCGCTTTCAGATGCCGAACAAGCAGAATGGAATCGGGTTAAAGAACGTTTTGAAATAATTTGTAAAACGGCTCACAGTAAAGATGTTGCTTTATTAATTGATGCAGAAGAAAGTTGGATGCAAGATGCTGCTGACGATTTGGTTGAAGAAATGATGCGTCAATTTAATAAAGAAAAAGTCATCGTTTTTAATACCTTACAGATGTACCGTTGGGATCGATTGGATTATTTGAAAGGATTACATGAACGTGCAAAAGCGGCTGGTTTTTATATCGGAATGAAATTGGTTCGTGGTGCTTATATGGAAAAAGAACACAAACGTGCCGAAGAAAATGGTTATCCAACACCAATATGTGCTTCAAAACAAGCTACCGATGACAATTATAATGCGGCAGTTGACTATATGATGCAACATATTGATACAATGGCAATTTTTGCTGGAACACACAATGAAGAAAGCTCGTATAAGCTCATGGAAAAGCAAGCTTCTAATGGAATTTCTAAAAATGACCAGCGAATTTGGTTCGGACAATTGTACGGGATGAGCGACAACATCAGTTATAATTTAGCTGAAAATGGTTACAATGTTGCCAAGTACTTACCTTTCGGTCCTGTTCGTGATGTAATGCCGTATTTGATTCGCCGCGCTGAAGAAAATACTTCGGTTGCGGGGCAAACCAGTCGCGAATTGAATTTGTTGAAAACCGAAAGAGAGCGAAGAAAGTTGAAATAAATTATAGTACTTTCAACTCCACCATACATGTTTTCATAGCTTGATATGTTCGTTCAATATCATTATCTAATCCTATTGAAAAACGTATCAACCCATCAGTTAAGCCCATTTCCTTTTGTTCTACTAATGGAATTTCAGATGAAGTTGAAGTTCCCGGAGCGCTGAAAAGTGTTTTATAAAAACCTAAACTTACTGCAAGGTAGCCAAGATTTCGCTCTTGCATTAATTCCATAAGTTCATTCGCTTTATCAATACTTCCGACATCGATGGTCATCATTCCACCAAAACCGTATTCAGGATTAATCATTGAGGCAAACAATTGATGACTTGGATGACTTGCTAAACCTGGATAAACTACTTTTAATCCATCATTTTCAAATTTGGTAGCTAAATATAAGGCGTTATGACTATGTTGTTTCATTCGTATGTGTAAAGTACGTAAGTTTTTCATCACACTAGCACTTCGCAAACTATCCATTGTTGGACCAAGAAGCATACTCGCTCCTGAGTTAACATCTTTTAAACTATTGATAAATTCTCTAGATGCACAAGTAACGCCACCAACGGTATCGCTACTTCCATTTATATATTTGGTTAAACTGTGAATAACAATATCAGCACCTAACTTTATGGGCGTTACTGACAAAGGAGAAAAAGTGTTGTCTACCACTAACTTTAGATTATATTTTTTAGCAATTGTTGCTAATCCAGAAATATCAGCAACTTCAAGTAACGGATTACTAACTGTTTCGCAATATAAGACTTTGGTAGCATTAGTAATGGCAGCTTCAACAAGATCTAATTTAGTAATGTCTACAAAGGTTGTTTTGACTCCAAATCGAGGGGCAAAATTTTTTAAAAAGGCATAAGTTCCACCATAAATTGTTCTACTCGAAACAATATGATCACCTGTTCCACATAATTGCAACAACGTTGGCGTAATGGCGCCCATTCCAGAAGCCGAAACATTGGCAGTTTCTGTTCCTTCCATTGCAGCCATTGCTTTATCTAAATATAAATTACTTGGCGACGAATGACGCGAATAGAGATAACATCCTTCTGCATTACCTTCAAAGGTGTCAAACATTGTTTTTGCAGAAAGGAATGTGTACGTGGAAGAATCTGAAATAGACGGATTGACTCCACCAAATTCACCAAAATATTGTAAATCTTGAATATTATCTGCAGGATTGAAGTTGCTCATTTTTTTAGTATTGTTGTTTCTAGGTGTCAGTTAGTGGTTTTACCTATTTTAGTTATAATTTTTTCGTACATCAAAAATCAATATTATTTGATAAAAAGTCAACATAATTTATTAAAAATAGAATAATAATCTACAATAAGTATATTTGTAAGAAAAAAAATCTATATTTGATTTCAAAAATAATTAAGTTTAGGTTTTTATTCACATTTATCAACAATGTAAAACGAATAACGGAAATGGATACAACAGATAAAAAGCTATTGCAGTTACTTCAAACAGATAGTAAAAAAACAACAAAAGAACTTTCGATAAAGCTCAATCTTTCGGTAACGGCGGTTTATGAACGAATAAAAAAACTCGAACGAGAAGGAATTATCAATAAATATGTTGCTTTAATAAATCGAAATAAAATCAATAAGGGATTTGTGGTGTTTTGTCACATCAAACTAATCCAACATTCTAAAGATTTCCTAACCAAATTTGAAAATGAGGTGGTTAAATTGCTAGAAGTACTAGAATGTTTTCATGTAAGTGGCGATTATGATTACATCTTGAAAGTATGTGTCAAAGACATGGAAGAATACCGAGAGTTTATGGTGACTAAATTAACAACATTGCAGCATATTGGTAGCACTCACAGTACTTTTATGATTGGTGAAGTAAAGAATACAACAGCTTATGTATTGTAGCGAAATAAAATTAATATTGTACTTGTTTTACTGCTATTGTGAAAGCCTTAAATTTCCAATTTATTTTTCTAAATGTTGTTGAAATTTATTTGATAAATAGGATTTGATATTTGATATTTCAAAGCTATATTTGTAACCCAATACTAAGACATGGAACAATTTGTAGTATCAGCCCGAAAATATCGTCCGCAAACATTTAAAGATGTTGTGGGACAACAGGCGATTACGAATACGTTGTTGAACGCCATCGAAACCAATCATTTGGCTTCGGCATTGTTGTTTACAGGTCCTAGAGGAGTGGGTAAAACTACTTGTGCACGTATTTTGGCACGGAAAATTAATCAACCCGGTTACGATAACCCCGAGGAAGATTTTGCGTTTAATGTTTTCGAACTCGATGCCGCTTCTAATAATTCTGTGGATGATATTAGAAATTTAATTGATCAAGTCAGAATTCCACCTCAAACCGGTCAATATAAAGTTTATATTATCGATGAGGTTCACATGCTCTCTTCGGCTGCTTTTAATGCTTTTTTAAAAACACTTGAAGAGCCTCCTAAACACGCTATTTTTATTTTAGCTACAACAGAGAAACATAAAATAATTCCTACAATATTATCGCGTTGTCAGATTTTTGATTTTAAAAGAATTACGGTAAAAGATGCTAAAGAGCATTTAGTTGAAGTAGCCAAAAGTCAAGGAGTGGAATTTGAAGACGATGCGTTGCATATTATAGCTCAAAAGGCCGATGGAGCTATGCGTGATGCTTTATCCATATTTGATAGAGTGGTTTCCTATTGTGGAAATAATTTAACACGTCAAGCAGTTACTGAGAATCTAAATGTCCTCGATTACGAGACTTACATAAAAATAACCGATTTAATTTTAGAGAATAATATCCCAGAGATTTTAGTTGCTTACAATGACATTTTAGCAAAAGGATTTGACGGACATCATTTTATTGCAGGATTAGCTACTCATTTCAGAAACTTGTTGGTTTGTAAAAATCCTGAGACCCTAATTTTGTTGGAAGCTGGCGAGCAAGCTCAAAATTTGTACGGACAGCAAGCTCAAAAATGTAATCAAGATTTTTTATTGAAAGGAATAGAGATTGCTAATGATTGTGATTTAAAATTTAAACTTTCTCAAAACCAAAGACTTCTTGTAGAATTAGCACTCATGCAATTATGCTCTATCAACTTCGATGGAGAAAAAAAAAAGTTGATTTTATAATTCCCCCTACTTTTTTTAGAAATACTAATTATTCAATAGTCGAAAGCCCAAAGCCCAAAGTCCAAAGCCAAGAAGCCGAAGTAATTAAAAATGATACTTTATTGCCTTCAAATGACATCGATTCGTTTGAAAATAAAAGTATTATTCAGAATACAGAAGCATCAAATGAATTGATAAATAAAACTACAAATTATCAACCTGAAACCACAAAAATTTCATCACTTTCACTTTCGAGTATCCGAGTAAAGAAGGAACTAATGGAGGCTCAAAAAGACGTGATTATTCTAGAGGAACATTTATTGACGGAAGAATTCTCAGAAGCTCAAATGCTAGAATTCTGGTACAAATATGCGCAACGTTTAAACGATAAAGGACAAATGATTATGGAATCACTACTTCGAATTAGTGATCCAAAATTAGAAGGAACAAAAATAATTTATGTACTACCCAATGAGGGTTCTAAAATTGATTTTGAAAAAGCTAAACCCGAAATTTTGGGGTATTTAAGAGGCCATTTACACAACCATGATATTAGTATTGATGTTATAGTAAACGAAAGTATGAAAAGTAAAATTGCTTTTACAACTCAAGATAAATTCAATCGGTTAAAGGAAATAAATCCCAACTTGGAAGAATTGAGAAGATTATTTGATTTAGAAATATGATAGAATTTTTATTATAAAATAAATTGTTAAATATTACATAAATTAAAGAAGCAAAAATATTCATATATAATGGGTTATAATATTTAATGAATTTTAAAAATGTATTTATCAATAAACCTTTTTTATTTATAGTAAATTAAGTTAATTTTGTAGTGTTTTAATTATATTCAAATTACTTTTGAATTAAATTTATTTTCTTTTTTTATAGTAAAAGAAACAATTTACAAAATGAAAATTAGAGTTAGATATTTATGCATGTTGCTTTTATTGACAACTTCATTGATGTCAGCTTTTACTTTTACTGCAACTGCTACCGATGAAACTTGCTCAGGTAATGGTACAATTACCTTTTCGCCATCCAATACTGATTCAAATGGATCCATAGTATACATAGTTTATAAATTACCAAATTTGACTACACCTTATTCAGTTATTAACAATAATGTGTTATCAAGTTTATATGCAGCAACATACAGAATTATAGCCAAAGAAACTGTTGGAAATGTTTCTACACAACAACAATTAGATGTTGTGGTAAATGAAAACAAAACCTCTTTAGTTTATTCCATTCAAAGTTTGAATCAAGCTTGTTCCAATACAAGTAATATATCTATAAATGTTACTTCTGGTGTAGCTCAAAATTATGAGATTTTTTCAGGTCCAAAAATCTTTCCCCTTCAATCAAGTAACACTTTTGGTGGTTTACCAGTAGGTATATATAAAGTTAGAGTTTTCGATAATTGTGGAACAGGAATTGTACAAACATTCACTGTAAATCAAAATACAGCAGGTATATCAATAGGGTCACCTACTTTTTCTAATACATTACCTCCTTCATGTAGTTTTACACAAGCTACAAACACTCTTACTCCAGCACCAGGAACCGTTTTAGGTTATCCGTTAGTTATAACATACAGTATTCATCCACCCAGCGGTGGAGCAACAATAGTTCAAGTTGTTAATCTTTTGAATGGGAACCCAACAATTTTGAACCTAACAGAAACAATTCCTGATTATGTAAATCAAAATTTTGATTATGATTTGACAATTGTTGATGCTTGTCATAGTACTTATACTCAAAATTTTCTGGTAGTTAAAAATATTACTCTTGTTAGTAATGTAGTTAATTTAGAATGTGATCATAATTATTTTAATCTTCAAGTTTCTAATTACTCACCTCCCTATACTATTAATTTTACTTCTTTTCCTTCTGGATTCAATCCTTCTAATTATAGCATAAATTATCCAGGACCTTATAATCAAGATATAATTCAATTTGGAGACAATACTACTTTTACTCCTTTTGGAGATTATACAGTTTCTGTAATGGATAGTTGTGGAAAAACTGCAATAAGCACCTTTTCAATTATTCCACAACCACCTTTACCATCCGTTAATGCGACTAACAACGGATGTTTAACTAATGATGGGACAATTGTGATTTCTATTCCAAATTATCCCATTACTAATGCATTAGTAACATCTGCTCCTACGGGGTTTGGACAAACTTTGCCTTTTGATGCTTCTTCTTCTATCGATTCAAACGGTGTTTTAACTTTGAATCCAGTTCCAATAGGAGATTATGTAATTCAGATAATCAATAAATGTAACATTCCAATACCTCCAATAAATTGTACAATTCCAGTTTATGTAAACCAAGGGCTTTTATTCTCAACAAGACCTGGTTGTGATATACAAAAGACTTCTATTGCTGTAAATAGTAAAAACTCAAAATTAACTTCTATATTTATAACATCAGCCCCAATTGCTTATGGTCAGACATACCCTTATGATGTATCCTCTAATATTATATCAAATGGAAGCTTATTTCTCGATAATTTGCCGGGTGGTACCTATCAATTTTCAGCGACAGACCAATGTGGTTTTAGTAATTCAGTAACTGTTGTAGCTGCGGGATATAATATTACCAAAAGTACTTTTTCACTTCAACCCAATTGTGGTTCTTTTAATATTCCTTTAAATTTTATAAGTAATGGAACGGCTAGTCAGTCATTTTGGTTGCAAAAGTTAATCAATCCTGCTACAAACACATGGGGTTCTCCTGGATATCCTAGTAACGGAAGTATTTATATTAATGGAACAGTACCTGATGCAACCAATTCTTTAGCATTATCAAATAATACCATTAATTATAATATAAGTTACAATGGTACCTTTAGAATTATTAGAAGTTTTTTTTCTTATAATAACGGAATAAATTACAATACTGGCTCAGTAAAAAACATCAATAAAAATTGTTTAGAAATATTAAGCCCAACATTAGACTTTAATCAAGCACTAGAAATTACCAATGTTTCGAGAATTTCTTGTACAACTACAGGAAATCTTGATGTTGTAATTACGGCTAATGGTGCTCCTCCTTTAATTTATACTATTTTAACAAAAAATGGAAATCCTTTTATTGTAAATAATGGGTCATCTAATATTTTTTATAATCTAGCTCCCGGAATTTATACCTATCAAGTTCAAGATAGTTGTGGAAATATTTCAACAGGTGGTACTATTAATGTTGCCACTTTGCCAAAATTAATAAATATAACAAAGCCCAATGACATGTTACAATGCAAAACAATCATTACTGGTAATGAAGCATTTGATTTGACACAGCAAAGTAATACTATATTAAGTTCACAATCATCAACAGATTATACATTAACTTATTATACATCAATGACAGATGCAATGTCTGCAACAAATTCAATTGCAAATCCTAGCTCTTTCAATCCAACTAGTAATCCACAAACTATATATGCTCGCTTAATTTTCAATGGTTTACCTAATTGTTACGAGATTACTTCATTTGATTTAATTGTGGGTCAGGTACCTTATGTTAATTTGCAACAAAATTATTTGAGTTGCACTAATAGTGGGATAACTCTCGATGCAACTTCAAACAATTTGCCATCAACCACCTATTCTTGGTCCAATGCAATAACGTCTACAAATCCTAAAGTAACTATTACACAGCCCGGAGTAAATAATATCCATGTAGTTGCTACTAATGCCTATGGGACGCAAGTTTGTCCTACACCGAAAGATATTACAGTCATTCTTTCAGAAGTTCCTAAAATAGATCATTTTGATGTAGTAGATTGGACAGAAAATGAAAATAGCATCACAGTTTATACCGCTAATACGGGTGACTTTGAGTATTCTTTAGATGATATGAATTATCAAAATAGTAATGTGTTTCCAAACTTAATTCCTGGATTATACACGGTGTATGTTAGAGATAAAAATGGATGTGGAATGACACAACAGATAATCTGGATATTATATTACAAACGTTACTTCACCCCAAATGGAGATGGAATAAATGATACTTGGGGTATTGATTACTCCAAATTTGAACCCGATTTAAAGGTTGTGATTTATGATCGATATGGTAAGGCAATTACCTCATTGAATTCAAATAATCCAGAATGGGACGGAAACTTTAACGGGCAACTTCTATTCGCCACAGATTATTGGTTTGTTGTATATCGTCAAGATGGTAGGATTCACAAAGGTCATTTTGCCTTAAAAAGATAAATTCTGCTTATTTTCTAGACATATAATTAGCAACAAAAATTATAATTTATAGGCTTTACATCGTAATTGCAAGTACCTTTGCAAAATGAATCAAAATCCACATACTACCAATTTACTCTTAAATTTAGGTATTGAAAGCCTGAACGAAATGCAAGAAATGGCACAGGATGCTATTTTGAATGACAACAACATTTTAATATTATCACCAACAGGCTCCGGAAAAACATTAGCTTTTTTACTCCCAATTTTTCAAATGTTGCAAGAAGATCGCAAAGATGTTCAATGTTTAATTTTAGTTCCGTCTCGTGAATTGGGATTACAAATAGAGCAAGTTTGGAAGAAAATGGGAACGAATTATAAAGTAAATGTTTGTTATGGCGGACATTCCATCGAAACCGAAATCAACAATTTATCAAATCCACCAGCGGTTTTAATTGGCACTCCCGGACGAATTGCCGATCATCTTGATAGAGGGACTTTTTCTACTAAGGAAATTCAAACCCTGATTTTGGATGAATTTGATAAATCATTGCAGTTAGGTTTTCACGAGCAAATGTCTTTTATCATTGCGAGGCTGAATACATTGAATAAGCGCGTATTGGTTTCAGCTACATCGGATATTGAAATTCCAAAATACACTAGAGTAATTAATCCAACCATTTTAGATTTTATTCCTTTTGAAGAAGAAAACTCTAATCTTTCTATAAAAATGGTTGTTTCTAAAGAGAAAGATAAGATTAATTCATTGTTTAATTTACTTTGTTCCTTGAACTCAGAATCGGCGATTATCTTCTGTAATCATCGCGATGCAACCGAACGAATTAGCGATACGTTAAATGAAAAAGGAATTTATGCTACCTATTATCATGGAGGTATGGACCAAGAAGAACGGGAACGTGCGTTGATTCAATTTAGAAATGGCAGTGTAAGTTATTTAATCACGACCGATTTAGCGGCACGTGGATTAGATATTCCCGAAATGAAGCACGTCATTCATTATCATTTGCCTTTAAAAGAAGATGAGTTTACACATCGAAATGGACGAACTGCTCGAATGTTGGCCACTGGAACTGCCTACATAGTTGTTCATGAGAGTGAGAAAAAAATGGAGTATCTAGATTATGCAATACCCGTTTTAAAGGTAGATAATGCTACTACTTTACCAAAAGCACCCGAATTTCAAACAATTTATATAAGTGGTGGTAAGAAAAATAAGTTGAATAAAATTGACATTGTGGGTTTTTTTTCCCAAAAAGGGAAGTTGGAAAAAGGCGATTTAGGCTTGATTGAAGTCAAAGATTTTATTTCTTTTGCCGCCGTAAAATCAAAAAAAGTTAAGGAATTCCTTTCTAATATTCGTGATGAAAAGATGAAAGGAAAAAAGTTTAAGATTGAAATAGCAAGAAAAGTTGTCAAGAAAGAAGATTAATTTGCAGAATTTTTAATTGTTAGAATTTTAGATTAATAGAAAAAAAAATCAACTATTCAGTAATCCAACTATCTAACAATCCAACTATCTAACAATCTAATAATCTAATAATCTAATAATCTAACAATCCATATTAAATCCTCACTGAATCAGGAACCAACACCGTATAATCTCCACCATTTCTGATAACATCGCGAACAATACTTGATGAAATGTAAGAAGTTTTAGCCGCCGTCAACAAGAAAACAGTCTCTATTTTGGATAATCTCCTGTTTGTATGTGCGATAGCCTTTTCAAATTCAAAATCGGCGGGATTACGCAAACCACGTAATATAAAATGAGCTTCTACTTTACGACACAAATCAATAGTTAGCCCCTCATAAGTAATAACTTTTACTCTCGGTTCGTCTTTGAAAGCCTCTTCAATAAAACGTTTTCGATCTTCTAGAGAGAACATATATTTTTTTTCGGCGTTGATCCCAATAGCGACGATTACCTCGTCAAACAGAGAAATGCCTCTTTTGATGATATCATAATGACCATTGGTAATTGGGTCGAAAGAGCCTGGGAATATTGCTTTTTTCATTGTTTTTACTTCTAAAATATTTCGTGTGTTTGAGCAGCTCTCGGGTTAAAAATCGTTAATCTTCAATCAAAAATCTTTACTTCTTCCAAATAGGTTTTCGCTGTAATGCTAAATTAATTTCGTTGTCCAACAGCTCATTCATCGCCATGTTTAAATGGGCAGCTTGTTGTGGAAAAATACTTTGAGGTGATAATCCCGGATTGGTATTGATTTCTATAAAATGCGGAATATCATTCATAATAATAAAATCGGTTCGTGAAAAACCCGTCATTCCAAGTGCTTCATATACTTTTATGGCAGTCTCCTCAACACGATTTTTAAGTTCTTCAGATAAGTTTGCAGGTGTTATTTCTTCTGACTTTCCTAAGTATTTGGCTTCATAATCAAAGAAATTATTTTGAGACAGAATTTCGGTAATTCCCATGACTTTAGTCTCACCTTTATATTGAATTACACCAACTGAAACTTCTCTTCCGTTTAAATACGATTCTATTAAAATGTCGTTGTCCTCCGCGAAAGCAAAATCTAATGCTTTTTGAAAATCATCTAAAGTGGAAACCATTGAAACTCCCAATGAACTTCCGGATTGATTCGGTTTTACAAAAAAAGGTAATCCCAATTGGGCCGCAACTTCTTTTCCATCAATAGCACCTCCTTTCGATAAATAAATGGATTGTGCTTTTGGAATATCGAATTTTGATAAAACCGAAAGTGTGTCTCGTTTATTAAATGTCAATGCCGACTGGTAAAAGTTACAACCCGTATAAGGCAAATCGACTAATTCCCAATAGGCTTGCAAATGACCATCTTCTCCGGGTGTTCCGTGAACGGTATTGACAACTACATTAAAAGTAATGATTTGATTGTCTTTTGTAAATGAAAAATCAGCTTTGTTGATGGGATATTTAATTCCATTAACTAAACAATACCATTCATTGAGTAGAATATGAACCTCAAAAGCATTGTATTTTGAGGCATCTAAATTTGTTAATATCAATTGACCACTTCGTAGAGAGATAACCGATTCACCCGAATATCCGCCCATAACAACAGCTACGTTCATCGCGATTTTATTTTAAATACAATACAAATTTAGCACAATTGTTGAAACTAAAAATTATATCTTTGCGATAAATACTTTTTTTATGAGTTTACAAAAATATCTGACGAGTAAAGTTTTTGTTGCCCAACTATTGGCTGCTATTGCAATTATAGCTACCATCGCTTTTTTATTTTTTAATTGGATTACTTTTATAACCAATCACGGAAATGAAATCATGGTTCCTAATTTAGAAAAACTAAATGCTGAACAAGTTGAGCAGAAATTAGACGAATTGAATTTGAATTACGAAATTATTGATACGGTTGATTATAATCCTAAATTTCCGAAACTTACTGTAGTACAACAAGAGCCTTCTTCGGGTTCGAAAGTAAAAGGAGGCAGAACCATTTACATAAAATTAAATGCAGCTACGTTTAAAATGGTGCCAGTGCCCGACTTAGTAGAGAAAACCTATCGTCAAGCAATTCCTACCTTGAAGGCGGTTGGTTTACAAGAAGGAACGATTCGTTATATTCCATATATAGGAAAAGATATGGTACTTGAAATGTGGATGAACGGAGTTAAAATAAAAGCAGGTACTAAAGTTTTAAAAGCATCAAAAATTGATTTAGTATTAGGAGATGGAAAAGTAGTTTTTGACGAAACGCAATTAGACTCTATTCCTAAAACTAATGTTCCAAAAGATACCATTCCGAATGAGCAATAACATAGATTTTCAAGAGCCTGAAGAAGAGCTTTTTGAACATTACCGATTTGATGTCCCTAAAGGACAAGCTTTTTTAAGGATCGACAAGTATTTAATGTTGATGGTGCCCAATGCTACTCGCAATAAGATTCAAAATGCCGCTACCAATGGTGATATTTATGTAAATGATATTCCTGTAAAATCGAATTATAAAGTCAAGCCATTGGACGTGATTCGAATTTTATTATCGCATCCACCTTTTGAAAATCGAGTTGACCCCGAAGATATTCCGTTGGATATCGTATACGAAGATGATGCTTTATTAGTCATTAACAAGCCCGCAAATTTTGTGGTTCATCCCGGACACGGAAACTATACGGGTACATTAGTGAACGCCTTGGCATTTCATTTTGAAAATTTACCGATGAACAGTTCGGAGCGTCCCGGTTTAGTCCATCGTATTGATAAAGATACCACTGGGCTTCTTGTGGTTGCTAAAACCGAAGCTGCAATGACGCATTTGGCGAAGCAGTTTGAAGACAAAACTTCCGAAAGAGAATATATTGCATTAGTATGGGGAAATGTAAAAGAAGAGGAGGGGACCATTACGGGAAACATTGCACGACATCTAAAAGACCGAATGCAAATGGCTGTTTTTGATGACCCTGATATTGGCAAACATGCTGTAACGCACTATAAAGTTTTGGAACGATTTGGATATGTTACTTTAATTTCTTGCAAACTAGAAACAGGTCGTACGCACCAAATTCGTGTGCACATGAAACATATTGGTCACCCGTTGTTTAATGACGAACGATATGGAGGAAATTTAATTCTAAAAGGAACTACATTTACCAAATACAAACAATTTATTGATAATTGTTTTAAAACCTTACCTCGTCAAGCACTACATGCGAAAACTTTAGGGTTTATTCATCCTACTACTGGAGCTATGATGCGCTTTGATACCGAAATTCCAAAAGATATGGCAGATTGCATTGAGAAATGGAGAAATTATTCCAAGTCCAATGCTTCTGAAGAAGAGTAAAAGATAAAATTCTCAGTTTATAATCACGATTCATTTTTAACTTAAAATTAGTATTCGTTTTGTCCTTCAATCTGGTTTAATTAGTATTTTAGCTAATATGCAAAACAACGTTAAAAAAGGATTTTTCTTCAAGAATTTTGAAGCTCCTTACCTTTCGCCTTTTGATAAATTATTTGAAATATTCAAAGAATTAATCACGCACACCTCTGGCGATTTTGATGAAGCTATTGATTGGTTGCGTCAATTAGATGTTGAATATAAACTTACAGATGCCAATTATACAATTGATGATTTTATTGAAGATTTAAAGAAAAAGGGATACATTCGCGAAGAACTTAAAGAAGATGGTACTTCTGGAACAGGCATTACAGCCAAGACCGAACGCGCTATTCGACAACAGGCGTTAGACCAAATTTTTGGTAATTTAAACAAGTCGGGTAGTGGTAATCATAAAACGAAATTTTCTGGAAATGGTGATGAGCAAACCGGAGAATTTAGATCGTACAATTTTGGGGATGCTTTAGAAACCATATCCTTAACAGAAAGTCTCCGAAATGCGCAAATCAATAATGGAGTAGAACAATTTCAATTGACTGAAAACGATTTGGTTGTTGAAGATTCTCAATTTAAAGCCCAAATGAGTACCGTACTAATGATTGATATTAGTCACAGTATGATTTTATATGGCGAAGATCGAATTACTCCTGCTAAAAAAGTGACTATGGCTTTGGCAGAACTCATCACAACACGGTATCCAAAAGATACAATTGATATTCTCGTTTTCGGAAATGACGCTTGGCCTATCGCGATCAAAGATTTACCTTATTTAAAAGTAGGTCCTTATCATACCAATACCGTTGCTGGTTTGCAATTAGCGATGGATATGCTTCGCAGAAAACGTAATACCAATAAACAGATTTTTATGATTACCGATGGTAAGCCTAGTTGCGTTCGTGAAAAAGACGGAACATATTATATGAATAGTAATGGCTTGGACGAATATATTGTTGAACAATGTTACAATCAAGCGGCACAAGCAAGAAAATTACACATTCCCATCACCACCTTTATGATTGCTAATGATCCGTATTTACAAAAGTTCGTTAATCGATTTACGGAAGCCAACCAAGGTAAAGCATTTTACACCGGATTGAAAGGTTTGGGTGAGATGATTTTTGAGGACTATGAAACCAATAGAAAGAAGAAAATAAAGTGATTAGCAACTATTAAGTAGTAGTTAGTCACTAATAATATTTATAGAGAATACAAAGTAACTTGGAGTTAATCTTGACGCGCTTGGCGATTAAATAAAAAAATATGAAAATAGAAAATATAAAAACTCTTGGGGAATTAAAAAAATCGGGATATCAATCCAAAAGTATCAAAAACGAATTAAGAGACAATTTACGAGACAAAATGAAATCGGGGAAACCTGTTTTTGAAGGTGTTCACGGATTTGAAAATACGGTAATTCCCGAATTGGAGCGTGCTATTTTATCTCGTCATAACATCAATCTGTTGGGGCTTCGAGGACAAGCTAAAACCCGTTTAGCACGAAAGATGATAGAATTGTTAGACGAATACATTCCCATCATCGGTGGCTCCGAAATTAATGATGATCCTTTACAACCTATTTCAAGATTTGCTAAAGATATCATTGCAGCAAACGGCGATGCTACACCGATACAATGGATTCATCGAAGTGAACGTTTTTTTGAAAAGCTAGCAACACCCGATGTTACAGTAGCAGATTTAATTGGTGATGTAGATCCTATAAAAGCCGCTAATTTAAAACTGTCTTACGCCGATGATCGTGTCATTCATTTTGGAATGATTCCAAGAGCTAATCGTTGTATTTTTGTGATTAATGAGTTACCCGATTTGCAAGCGCGTATCCAAGTAGCTTTATTTAATATCTTGCAAGAAGGTGATATACAAATCCGTGGATTCAAAGTGAGAATGCCTTTAGATATGCAATTTGTTTTTACCGCCAATCCCGAAGATTACACCAATCGAGGTAGTATTGTGACGCCTTTAAAAGACCGAATAGGGTCCCAAATATTAACCCATTATCCAGAAAGTATTGCGGTAGCTAAGACCATTACCCATCAAGAAGCCAAATTAGATCAACTCCAATCGGATTCGGTTTATGTACCTTCATTAGCTAAAGATTTATTGGAGCAAATTAGTTTTGAAGCGCGAGAAAGTGAATATATTGATGCTAAAAGTGGCGTGAGTGCTCGTATGAGTATTACAGCGTATGAAAATTTGTTGAGCACGGCTGAACGAAGAGCATTATTGTCGGGAACCGATAAGACTTCGGTACGATTATCAGATTTTATGGGAATTATTCCGGCTATTACGGGTAAGGTAGAATTGGTATATGAAGGCGAACAAGAAGGAGCAGCGGTAGTAGCACAACATTTAATTGGCGATGCAATTCATACTTTTTTCCCTGCATTTTTTCCGAAAATAGAAAAACTAGAACGCGATGCCGCGTCAAGTCCTTATGCTAAATTGTTGGAATGGTTTTTCACGGAAACCGGCTTTGAATTATTAGATGATGCCTCCGATGAAGCGTATCAAAGACAATTAGATGCTATTCCGCCATTAGAAGAATTAATTCAAAAATACCAACCCGACTGCGTGGCAAAAGACAAATATTTTCTAAAAGAATTTGTTCTCTGGGGCTTGGTAGAATATGATAAATTAAGTAAAGATAGAGTGGCTGTGGGATATCAATTTAAGGATTTATATAGTAGCTATATCAATAAGTTATAAAACCAAAAACAGCATCAAAAACGTTTTTTGATGCTGTAAAATTTGTATATTTTTGTCTAATAAATCGGTATCTATTATTTAGGGATTGTCATAATTATTAATACCAAGATATAAAAAGAATTTGAACTAATCATTAATCAATTTTTATTTAAAAGTTATTTATTTATGTTAAGGTCATTTTTATATATCTAGTTTATCTTTATCAGATTTTAATTATACAATAAAAAAAAGCGTTTAAAGGATATAACTCCTTTAGACGCTAATTTTTAAAATATGTAAGTCTCAAATATTTTTTTCACTTAAACAAAGAATACTATTCCTTTATAACTTTTTTAGTTAATATTCCTTTGTCAGAAGTAATTTTCATCATGTAAACTCCAACTGATAAATCAGCTATATTTATTTGAGCTTCTGAAACATCAGATAATTTTACATTTTTAACCACTCTACCATTAGTATCTGTGATTTCAATTGCAGAAATAGTAGCTTCAGTTGAGTTTGTAATATTGATAATATCTTTAGCTGGATTTGGATAAGTTGAAAATTTAGATTCAAGCACAGCGTTATTAGACAACGCTTGAGTTACTGTGAAATTATCAAGAATTAATCCTTCAGTTCCCGCTGAATTGGCAGCTGTTTGATTCAAGAAGCTAAAATAGTACACACCTGTTGTTGTTGGTGTAAAAGTATAAGTATGAAGTGCAAAGCTAGTGTTAGTTGCTCCTGTAATAGTTGCAAGTACATTAGTTTGAGAAGCAGCAGTTTGATCAGTACCATAACTTAAAACATAATCAGATGATGTTACAGCAGGTGCTGTTGCCGTTGATAAATAAATTTTATCATAATAAGATACTGTTACTGTGCTGCCAGCAGTCAAATTAACACCTCTTGAGTATAACCAACCAGCGGCGTTAGCAGTAGCATTAGCTAGTGAAACAGCAGAATATAAACCGTTTTGAACTAAAGTACTTCCTGTACCGCCATAGTTGATAAACCAATCAGAACCATTAGCTTCTGCATCAGCTACCCAACCCATGTTAGGATAATTATCTACTTCAAAACTTGTGTTGTAAGTTGGGTCAGCTGGTTGAAAAATAGTGTGAAATGAAACAGGATCTGTAAATGAACTTAATCCTGTAAAAGCACCACAATCACTTTTTGTATAAACTTCATAAGCGGTACTTGGAGTTAATCCAGTAATGGTGTAAGGTGAAGTAATTCCTGTAGTAGTTGTTCCTGCAGTACTTGGATTAAAATCGTAAGGACCAAAGGTAATATTTGCTGGATTAGATGTTGTAAATGTTAAATTTGCCGTCGTTAAAGTCGTTGATGGAACAGCAACATTTAATGGTCTTGCACAAGCAACAGATTTTCCAAAAATTGTAACTGGTCTGTGGGCAGATGCAACATTTGTCAAAGTTGTTCCATTAGTAGTAGCAGAAGAATAAACTTTTGCTCCAATTGTCATATCAGTATTTGAAGTCAAAGTACTAGAAATGGTAGCTAAAGGGTTTGAAGCATTTTGGTAGTCAAACGCAACAAATATACCACCACCAGTATAGATAAAGTTACTCGTAAATGGAATGGCAAATTGTCCTATTGCAGAAGGTAATGTTACAGCACCGTTATACACTGAAGTCATACCTGTAATTGTTGTAGTCCAAGTATTACTTTTGGTATTTGTAGTTGCAGTTGTGTTTTGAAGATAAACATTTATTGTTCCAGTAATTGGAGCATTATGCCCAACAGTGTAATTAAAAGCAATGGCATTTAAAACATCATTAGCAACAAAACCAGTATTAGCTAATTCAGTTGCCGTAATTAGCCACACAGATTTTTGGTATTTGTTAGTTCCTTGTGGCCCCCTAACTTGCGAAGATGATTGTGCTGCTAAAGCAGCTACATAATCACTTTGAGCATTTACACCTGAGCTCATTGCAAAAAGTGTAAACATTAATAATAAGGTAATTTTTTTCATAAATAATAAATTTAAATTTTTTTGTGTCCAAATATATGTTTTTTTTATTTTTAAAAAAAATATTTAACTTTCTTTTTCTATTGAGCCAATTACTGAAGTAGCTAATGAATTTCCTAAAACATTCGTTGCGCTTCTAAACATATCACAAAAGTGATCTATTGGAAGAATCAATGCTATTCCTTCAACCGGAATTTTAAACATTCCGCAAGTTGCAGCTACAACTACTAAACTTGCTCTGGGAACGCCTGCAATTCCTTTACTAGTAAGCATTAATACTAAAAGCATAGTCATTTGAGTTCCTAAATCAAGGTGAATTCCATAGACTTGTGCAATAAAAATACTGGCAAAAGTCATATACATCATGCTTCCATCTAAGTTAAATGAATAGCCTAACGGTAACATAAAAGAAACTATTTTATCTTTTATTCCAAAACGTTCTAATTCTTCGGTTAGTTTTGGAAAAACTGCTTCGCTACTTGTTGTACCGAAAGCGATGGAAATAGGACTTACAATATGTTTGAACAATATTTTCATTTTCTTACCCAGAAAAAGGAAACCAACTGCCAATAAAAATACCCATAAAGAACCTATGCCAATTAAAAAGGAACTGAAGAATTTGGCATAAGTGACTAATAAATCATTCACATCCTTTATGGCAAAAACTCCAGCTACGGCACCAAATACGCCAATTGGCGCAAACTTCATTACATAATTTACCATTTTCAAAATAATGTGTGACGTTTTATCGAGTGTATTAATTACTGGTTTTACTTGTGCACCAATCGACGCTGCTGCTAATCCGAAGAAAATGGAAAAAATTACAATTTGAAGTATTTCATTGTTTGCCATAGCTTCGACAATACTTTTTGGAATGATGTGTTCCACAAAATTTTGAGCTGAAAATCCTTGAGTTTTATCGGTTACTTCTGACGCTGTGGCTAAATCAACTTTACCTAATTTTAATCCAACTCCAGGTTGTAAAATGTTTACCCAAAACATTCCAATAAGTAAAGAAACAAATGAAGCAGAGAAAAACCATGCCAAAGCTTTACTTCCAATTCTCCCAACAGCTTTTATATCACCAAGTTTGGCTATTCCAACCACAAGTGTAGTGAAAACAAGCGGAGCGATAATCATTTGAACTAAACGAATGAAAATTGTAGCTAATATTTTCAATTTATCACTAAAATTTTTAGCATCTGCTTCCACATAGTAATTATGAATAAAAATTCCTAACAAAGCTCCCAAAAGCATCGCTAAAAGAATTTGTAATGTAAGATTACTGAAATTTGATTTTTTTGAATTTTCTGTCGTATTCATACTATTTTTTATTGGTATTATTCATCAAATAAAAATCTGCTAAAACTAGTGCAGCCATAGCTTCAACAATAGGGACCGCTCTCGGAACGACGCATGGGTCGTGCCTTCCTTTGCCTTGTTGTTCTATAATTTCATTTTCAGTGGTTAAGACGGTTTGTTTTTGAAGTAGCGTAGCAACAGCTTTAAACGCCACACGAAAGTAAATATCCATACCATTCGAAATTCCGCCTTGAATGCCGCCAGATAAATTTGATTTTGTGGAACCATCAGCATTGTGTAAATCATTATGCTCACTTCCTTTCATTGTTGCGCTGCAAAAGCCACTTCCATATTCAAAACCTTTCACCGCATTTATTGACAGCATTGCCTTTCCTAATTCGGCATGAAGTTTATCAAAAACAGGTTCTCCAAGTCCAATGGGCACATTTTGAATTACACAAGTAATTGTGCCGCCAATCGTATCACCTTGCTTTTTAATTTCTTTGATGTAATTTTCCATTTTTTCGGCAGTATCCTCATCTGGACAACGAACAGCATTATGCTCTATTTTTGAAAAATCTACATCTTGATAGGGTTTATCCATAAAAATTGAACCAACAGATGAAACAAAAGCCGTTATTTTAATATCTTTTATAACTTGTTTGGCAATGGCTCCTGCAACAACTCTACTAGCTGTTTCTCTTGCCGAACTGCGACCTCCTCCTCGATAATCTCGAATACCATATTTTTTCTCATATACATAATCGGCGTGACTTGGTCGATAAGAATCTTTTAGATGCGAATAATCCTGCGATTTTTGATTGGTATTGGGAATAATAAACCCAATTGGCGTTCCTGTAGTTTTTCCTTCGAAAATACCGGATAGAAATTGTACTTCATCTTCTTCTTTTCGTTGCGTTACTATCGAGGATTGCCCTGGCTTTCTGCGTTGCATTTCTGAACGGATCGCATTGAAATCTAATTCAATTCCAGGTGGACAGCCATCGATAATTCCTCCTAAAGCCTCACCATGCGATTCCCCAAAAGTGGTAATTCTAAAAAGTGTTCCGTAACTATTTCCAGCCATTGTAAAGTATTGTTTTAAACAAAAATAAGATTTTAAATCTTTATGGATAATTTTTGATTACTTTTTTTTAATCAAAAGTTTTAGTACATTCGCCCTCAACTAATAACATAATTACTATGAAAATTAAATTTTTATTTTCTTCATTATTTGTAATGATTTTGGCATCATGTTCTCATCATGATGATTCTAGTGGTGGTTCAAATCCTGCAGATGCTGTTCCTACTCAATATATGCCTTTAAAATTTAACAACTTTTGGAAGTATGACGTGTCAACATCCATAAATGGTGGAACTGCCACAACAAATAAAGATTCATTGTATGTTGGAATAGATACGCTTTCTACTTTTAAAGAAATGAAAAGTAATTCCATTCAACCTGTTAAAATAACACCTACTGGATTTTATTCTAATATTTTACATAATAACGCACTTCGTATTGATGGAACACGATTGAGAATGACAGGAACAGTTAATTTACAATTACCAATTCCAGGAATAAGTCCGATTGCTATTAATTTAAGTGATTTTATTATATTCAAAGATAATGCTTCTTCTGGAACGGAATTAAATTCGGTTTCTAATTCATTTACTCAAAATGTACAAGTTTCTGCCACGCAATCGTATCTACTAAAATTTGATTATATTTTTAAAGCAGTTTCTGATGATAATTTGGCAACTTACGTATCAAATGGGCATACTTATAGCGATGTAAAGAAGACAAAATTAGTTTTGAATTTAACGGTTACTTATCCAACTACATTGGGTGGAATTCCAACCACAATAAGTGTTTTACCAGCGCAAGATGTGATTGTAATGACCGAATATTATGCTAAAAGTATTGGTGTAGTGTATAACAATACGGCAATTAATTACCAAATAAACCCAACAGCTGCAACGCTATTAACTATTCCATCAGCCTTGTCGTCAGGAACAATAAGTCAAGACGAACTTTTGAATACTTATCATTTAAACTAAAAAGTAAATTTCATTTTTTAGTCAGATGTAAAAACATCCTCGCTAGTAATTTTATACTATTGAGGATGTTTTTTTTATGGTTTTAGGTAAGATTTAGGACAGAGATATGATTATTTTTAGGTTATCTAAATTATAACCAATTTAATAATTTTTTCAAGCTTTTTATTTTAGTTCCATAAGGGGCGTATCTCATAGGTAAATCTAACCAAAGACCTTTTTTAACTATTGATTTTTTATGGGAAAAGGTATCAAAACTTAATTTTCCATGATACGCTCCGATACCACTATGACCCACGCCACCAAAGGGAAGTCGATGATTGCTAAAATGAACAATGGTATCATTAATGCAACCGCCACCAAAGGAGTATTTTTTGATAATTTCTTTTGCCCATTTACTATTGGTAGAGAATACGTACAAGGATAGCGGTTTTTCGAATCTCGAGATTATTGTTTCGATTTCGGTTTCATGATGATAACTAATGATGGGAAGTATTGGACCAAATATTTCGTCTAGCATTACTACACTATCCCATTTAGATTCATCCAAGAGTGTGGGCGCTATGTAGTTGTCTGTTGCATTGGTTTGGCCACCGAATATTATTGTTTCGTTTTCCAAAAATGAAGTAAGTCGTAACCAATTTTTATGATTTACAATTCTAGGAAAATCGGCAGATTCTTCTGGATTTTTACCATAAGCTAAAATAATTTCTTCTTTAAGTGCAGCAACTAATTTTGATTTAATTTTGGGATGTACTAAAAGATAATCAGGAGCGATACAAGTTTGTCCTGCATTAAGAAATTTTCCCCATACAATTCTTTTGGCCGTTAATTTTATATTGCAATTTTCATCAATGATACACGGATTTTTACCGCCTAGCTCTAATGTTATAGGCGTTAAAAACTCGGCAGCAGCTTTTGCAACAATTTTACCAACAGCAACACTTCCTGTAAAAAAAATATAATCCCAGCGCTGGGAAAGTAACTGTTGTGATATTTCGATACCACCTGGTTTCACTTCTACATGACTTTTGTCAAATACTTGGTTTACAATTTTTGATATTATAGATGAAGTATTTGGGGTTAGTTCCGAAGGTTTCACCACTACTTGATTTCCTCCGGCAACAGCAGCAATCAAAGGACAAAGTGCTAACTGAAACGGATAATTCCAAGGCGCTATTACTAATACTTTTCCATAAGGTTCACTCAATATATAATCAGAAGATGGAAAATTCAATAGTGAAGGTACCACTCGTTTTGGTTTTGCCCATCGATCAAGATTTTTGATTGTATTTTTTAATGTTGAAATTACATAACTGGTTTCGGTGATAACAGCTTCAAATTCACACTTTTTAAAATCCTGATACAAAGCAGATACTATATCATTTTCATAAAGAATAATGATGTTCAAGAGCTTTTTTAAACGTTCTTTTCGGTACGAAATGTTTGTTTTATATTCCATAATTTACAAAAATGCCCATCTAAATCCGGTGTAAAAATCGGCTTGCTTTCCGTTACTGGATAATGAGGATATAATGGAATTAGAACCGATATAAAATCCACCTAATCGAAATCCGAAGCCTATTGTGGTTCCGGATATTTCATTATTTGCAATAGGAACATAGGTTTCAAAAAATCCTAGATTCAATCGTGGTGTAACCGATACAATATTTAAAGCAGTAATTTGATCATTCTCACTGTCTTTTTTTACTTTATGCTGGAGATATCCGGTAACAAAAACTTTCGGAATTATTTTAAAATCACTATATACAGACAAGAGCGTTGGAAGATTGACTTTAAAATCTTTTTGTCCATCGATTTTGGTCAGATAACCGTTGGAATATAAAATATTTTCCACCTGGCTCAAATTACTAACATTATTGAAAAGACTTAAATTTAATGGGGAATGTCCTTGTGTTGTAAATGTGTAGTTAGTAGAAGCGTTACTATTATCTTTATAAGTCATGCTTCCTATATTTCTTATCGACAAACCTGCTTTTATTTTGTATTTGGTGGCGCCATCTTTCCATTTGTAGGTAAATCCAATGTCGGAAGCAACGCCATTTAAACCTCCAAAAATTGATTTGGTGTAGTCGCTAATATTTGAAAAATTGTTAGCCAAGCCGCCAGAATAGGCAATATTCAAATTTGCGGACTGATTGGTTGTTAAATAAGATTCTCCTCCTGAGTGTGTTATGGTTCCATTTAATCCGTTCAAGCCAAAATTAGAAAAAGACCCTGGAAACAATAATTTTAAGGTGACGCCCGCACTAAAACAATGTTTTTCATTTTCAAATATGGAATGAGCTGCAGAGAAACCAACTTCTCCATAGGTAGTTCCGATTAATCGTTGGTTGTAATTGTTGTTGATTACCGTGAGTGCAGCGGAGATGTTATTGTTGTTGATGGCATTACCGATGTTGGGATCAATATCGATTAAATCAAATTTTACATTGGCTTTGGTAGTGATGGCAAATCCCCATTTTAATAATTTTACAGCAACGCTAGGACCCACAATTTGTCCATCAAAACGAAGATTCACAGGGTCATTTCCTATAAAAATAATATCCTGAAGATTCTTATTGGAAGTTAAATCACTAAATCCGATGCGATTGTTGGTCGCGTCGAAACTAATTCCGTACATATTTACTTCAAATTTTTTAGACAAATTTGAAAACTCGGCTGGGTTTATTATTCCATTTAAAATACCGACACGATTGGATGTACTGATTCCCGAAAAATGATCTTGTGAAAATCCATATCCAAAGAATAACAGAAAAATTGAAAGCGTTACGTTTTTCATGATAAGGGGATTAATAGGTTAGCAGTTATAAAGATAACAAACTAAATTTAAAATTCCCAAAAAAAAACTAATTAGCTTTAAATTGCATTCCACAGTGCATCGTCTGGCGTTGGAGCAATGAGTGTGATTGCCTCTTTGGACACAGGATGTATGAATTGTAATTTTCGAGCATGTAGATGAATGCCACCATCTGGATTACTACGATCAAAGCCGTATTTTAAATCGCCTTTAATTGGGCAACCAATAGCCTGTAGTTGGGCACGAATCTGATGATGTCTACCGGTGTGTAAATTGATTTCTAAAGCAAAATAGTTGTTTAATTCTTTGATGATTTTATAATCGAGTGAGGCTTTTTTGCTTTCGGGAACTTCTTTTAAATGCGCTTTAGAGGTATTGTTTTTTTCATTTCGTTTTAGAAAATGAATGAGGTTATCTTCGTTTTTGGGAGGTTTATTTTTTACCAATGCCCAATATGTTTTTTTGGTTTCACGTTCACTAAACATTTTATTTAAACGTTCGAGTGCTTTGGACGTTTTAGCAAAAACAACAATTCCTGTTGTAGGTCTGTCCAATCGATGCACCACACCTAGAAAGACTTCACCTGATTTATTATATTTTTCTTTGAGGTATTCTTTAACTACGTCAGAAAGTGGTTTATCTCCAGTTTTATCTCCTTGCACAATATCTCCCACACGTTTGTTAATCACAATAATATGATTGTCTTCGTGGAGAATTTGTATGTTAGATTTATTGGAAAGAATTTTCATTTAGACTGCTTAGAATTTTAGACTACTTAGAATTTTAGACTTTTTGATTTTTAGACCTTTTAGATTTTTAAAGTTGATTTAAATTTTGATATCATTTTAATTATTTCTTCGAGTTGAATTATTAATATATCCAACTGTTCTAATTTTAAAAAACCTAAATCGGAGGAAATTAATAATTGAGTTTCAATTTCATAAGCAGAACCGATTGCTATTTCAAGAAATCTTGCAAATTCCTTATTAGAATTTCGTGATGATCCTTCGGCAATATTTGATGGAATTGAAACAGATGCTCTTATTAACTGATTTGTTATTCCAAATTTTTCGTCACTTGGAAAAGTCGATGTAACAGCATAAATTTCAGAACAAAACGATCTACTTTTTTTCCAAATTAAAAGTTCTTTAAATTGATGCATTTTTATTTAGATTGTTAGATTAATTAGATTCTTTAGACCTTTTAGATTTTAATTCATCTAAAATGACTATGATAAAACCACGATATTTTTTTTTAAACTAAATTGTTAAGATTAATTAAAATTTTGCAATTGAATTCTAATTCTAAGTTGTCTAAAAATCTAAAATTCTAAAAAGTCTACATTAATACTGCTCATTCGCATTCGGGAAATCTTGACTTTTTACATCGGTAACATAATTGCTGATGGCTGTGGTCATTTGTTCGTATAAATTTAAATAACGTCTTAAAAATCTCGGACTGAATTCGTTGTTCATTCCCAACATATCGTGGATAACCAATACCTGTCCGTCAACGCCACCACCAGCTCCAATACCAATTACAGGAATCGAAATACTTTGTGCTACTTTTTCGGCTAAATGCGCTGGTATTTTTTCTAAAACCAATGCAAAACAACCTAATTTTTCCAATAATTTAGCATCTTCTAAAAGTTTTTCGGCTTCAGCATCTTCTTTAGCTCGAACGGTGTACGTCCCAAATTTATAGATTGATTGTGGCGTTAATCCTAAATGTCCCATAACAGGTATTCCAGCATTTAATATTTTTTTGATAGAATCTTTAATTTCGCTTCCTCCTTCTAATTTTACCGCATGTCCGCCACTTTCTTTCATAATTCTAATCGAAGAACGTAAGGCTTCTTTGGAATCGGATTGGTAACTTCCAAAAGGTAAATCTACAACAACCAAGGCGCGTTCAATTGCGCGAACAACACTTGAAGCATGATAAATCATTTGGTCGAGCGTAATGGGTAGGGTTGTTTCATGTCCCGCCATTACATTACTAGCTGAATCGCCCACTAAAATAACGTCAACGCCTGCGGTATCTACAATTTTTGCCATGGTGTAATCATAGGCAGTGAGCATGGATATTTTTTCGCCATTGGCTTTCATTTCAATTAATGATTTGGTGGTAATTCTTTTGTAATCTTTTTTGGCTACTGACATTGTGATATTAGATATTAGATGTTAGATATTTTAGATATTTTAGATATTAGACGGTAAAAGTAATAAAATTGTATCAGTTGTTAATTTATTTGACATGTAACATTTTATTTGTTTGCATTACAAATGCTAAAGTTTACTATTGTCTATCTTTTTACTATGAAGCACATCAAAATTTGGAAAACAATTAAGCAAGGATTATATTCTTTAGAAATAGATTCAATATTAATTGGAACTTTGGAAGTAGTCTATTCTCATTTGGATAGAAAAGCACTGTTCACCATCGAAAGTAAAATTTACACTTTACATTATACTGGTTTTTGGAAAAGTAATTTTGTGATTTCGGATGAAAATGACAACGTTATTTTGACTTCTCGTGTTGAAAAATGGTATGCAAATACGACCCTTTTGGAATATAAAGGAAAACAATTACAGCTCAAAATCCGGAATAATCCATTGGCAGAATATGTTATTTTTGATGGAGATTACGAAATTTTAGCTTATGGTTTGTCTACTGAAAATAGAAAAGCAACGGTAAGAATAAATACCAATAGCTCAGAAAATGATTATTTGTTAGATTTTCTGCTATGGTATATCTTTTTGCCCATTGCGCAAGAAAATATTGGAGATAATTTTACATTTCATTCATTACTTTTATCCTAATCTTTATAAAATCTTTATATATTCTGCTTACCTTATTATTTTTTACTTACATCGAACGGCGTAACTTTGTCAAAAAATTATGACAGTGGAAAAGTTGTTCAAAAAAAATAGCACGAATCAATACCTAATCAGCTTTTTATCGGTTATCGTAATTTCTTTTTTATGTCTTTTTGTGCGAGACAAAATCGATTATAGAATTGTTGGTTATTTACTTCTTTTATTAGTATCACTACTTGCGATTTTTTTAGAAATTAAACCCGTTTTATTAGCTGCTATTTTAAGTGCATTGGCTTTAGACTACTTGTTTATTAAGCCTTATTATACCTTGCACATTGATAATGCCGAGGATGCTTTTCTGTTGATAATGTTCTTTATTATCGCCCTAATTAATGCAGTGTTAACCAATAAGTTCCGGAGAATGCAACGTGCCATCCACATTAAAGAAACTAGAGCGAGCACCATGAAATTGTATAATACCATGTTGGATTCTCTTTCACACGAATTACGAACTCCAATAGCTGCAATACTGGGTTCTATTGATACTTTGCAACAAAAAAATGTACATCTGTCGCCCGAGAAACAGCAAAATTTACTTTCAGAAATTGAAAAAGCATCTATGAAATTGAACTATCAAGTAGAAAATTTGTTGAATATGTCTCGATTAGAGTCGGGTTACATTCAACCTAAATTAGATTGGTGTGATGTCAAAGAAATTATTTATAATGTTTGTAATCGACTTATTGAAGAAACTAAAGATCATAAAATCAATTATAAAATTGATGATAATTTGCCTTTATTTAAGCTTGATTATGGCTTGATGGAACAAATTATTTATAATTTAGTGTATAATTGTTCCCAGCATACTCCCAAAGGGGTTACCATTGAAATCAAAGCAAAATATGATGTTGATGTTGATTATGACAGTCATATTGATTTGATAAAAAAATGTATTATAACAGTTTCTGATGATGGCTATGGCTTTCCTCCCGATGAAATTGACCGAGCATTTGATAAATTTTATAGGTTTAAAAGTTCTAAGACTGGTGGTACAGGATTAGGATTATCTATTGTAAAGGGTTTTGTTGAGGCTCAAAATGGTACTATAAAAATTCATAATGCAGAACAAGGCGGTGCTATTTTTACCTTAGAATTCAATGTGGAATGTTTGGCTATTAATTCTTTAAAAAATGACTAACGGATTTTTAATATTGGTAATCGATGATGAAATTCAGATACGAAAGTTATTGGAGATTTCGTTGGAAGCCAATGACTATAAAGTCAATTTCGCCATAAATGGGAAAGAGGGAATAACGGCTGCTGCAAGCCATCAACCCGATTTAATTTTATTGGATTTAGGTTTGCCCGATATTGATGGACAAGAAGTTTTGGTAAAGTTGAGAGAATGGTTTCAAAACCCAATCATCATTTTGTCTGTAAAAAGTGCCGAAGACGAAATTGTAAAAGCGCTAGATAATGGTGCTAATGATTATTTAACTAAGCCTTTTAGAACTCAAGAATTGTTGGCTAGAATGCGAACTGCTTTGCGAGTAAACTCGATTCAGAATAATGATCCAGTTGCTTTATTTGGAGAGGTTTCGATAGATTTAGTTTCTAGAATAGTTAAGGTAAATAATGAAATCATTAAACTTACTGCCACAGAATATTCCCTTTTGGTTTTGTTGTATAAAAATGATGGTCGTGTTTTGACGCATCAATTCATATTAAAAGAAATTTGGGGACAAAGTTATTCAGAACAAACACAATACTTACGCGTGTTTGTAGCTCAACTTCGAAAAAAAATAGAGAAAGATCCCAATCGTCCAAAATATATTATTACCGAATCGGGAGTAGGATATCGATTTAATACTACTTGAAATTAAGAAATCGTATTTAAAATCATTACCTGAATACTCATTAATCGAGCAATCTAACAATCTAACATTCTAATAATCTAATAATCCAACAATCTAATAATCTAAATAATGAATCAATCAACCAAACATAAAATAACTGCAGTAACCTTATTGATTGCTCTTGGAATTATCTATGGTGACATTGGAACTAGTCCTCTTTATGTAATGAAAGCCATTATTGGAGACAAACCCATCAATGAATTACTCGTTTATGGTGGCGTTTCATGCGTGTTTTGGACACTTACTTTTCAAACTACTTTAAAATATATTATTCTAACCCTTTCTGCTGATAACCATGGCGAAGGAGGTGTATTTTCACTTTATGCCTTAGTAAAACGTTTTGGAAAAGGTAAATTGGTAATTCCAACCATTTTAGGAGCCACCACACTTTTGGCAGACGGAATTATCACGCCGCCCATTTCGGTAGCATCTGCTGTAGAAGGACTTGGCGATGTGATTCCTAATATTCCAACTATTCCCATTGTAATTGTAATTCTATCGGGCTTATTCATTTTCCAACGATTTGGAACACAAAAAGTAGGTTCGATATTTGGTCCGGCTATGTTTATTTGGTTTTGTATGTTATTTGTCTTGGGATTTGTTGAAATATTAAACCACCCAATGATTATCAAGGCATTAAACCCAATGTATGCTTATGATTTGTTAACACAATATCCCAAAGGGTTTTGGTTGCTTGGTGCTGTTTTTCTTTGTACAACGGGAGCAGAGGCCTTGTATTCTGATTTAGGTCATTGCGGAAAAGAGAATATTCGTTTGACTTGGATTTTTGTCAAAATTAGTTTAGTAGTCAATTATTTGGGACAATCAGCATGGTTAATGAGCCAAGGAAAACCATTTTTAGACGGTAGAAATCCTTTTTATGCCATCATGCCACATTGGTTTTTATTAGCAGGTGTAATTATTTCAACATTTGCTACCATTATTGCTTCTCAGGCCTTAATCAGCGGTTCGTTTACGTTGATCAATGAAGCAATTTCTTTAAATTTTTGGCCACGAGTAACACTAAAAAACCCAACGAATTTAAAAGGTCAAATCTACATTCCGTCCATCAACAATATCTTGTGGTTTGGTTGTATTTTGATGATATTATATTTCAAAAATTCGACCAATATGGAAGCGGCTTATGGATTTTCAATAACTGTGGCAATGATGATGACTACGTTTTTGTTGGCCTATTATTTGATTTATATTAAGAAAGTCAAACTAACTTTGGTTACTGTAATTTTAATTGTATTTGCCATAATTGAGATTTCATTTTTTATCGCCAATGTGGATAAAATCAAAAAAAGATGGATGTTCTTGTTCTTTGAATTATTTATTTTTATGGTGATGTATGTGTGGTATTATTCGCGTAAAATCAATAACAAATTTTTAAGGTTTACTAATTTAGTAGAACAAACTTCCTTACTAAAAGAATTAAGCGAAGATGATAGTATTCCGAAATATGCAACCCATTTAATATACCTTTCAAAAGCTGACCGAACTTATGAAATTGAAGAAAAAATAATTAAATCAATTTTTGCTAAAAAACCCAAACGAGCCGATGTGTATTGGTTTCTGCATATCAATCGAACCAACGATCCATTTGCTTTAAATTATGAAGTGGTTGAATTAATGGACGACAAAGTAATAAAAATCGTTTTGAATGTAGGATTCAGGATTCAACCTAAAGTAGAATTGTATTTCAAAAAAATTGTACAAGAATTAGTGGAAAGAAAAGAACTTAATTTGCACATCAGACCAGATGGTTCCACCAAATATAATGATGAACCCGATTTTAAATTTGTAATTATTGAAAAATTTATTTCCGCTGAAAATGAATTTGCCTTCAAAGAAGGATGGATGTTAACTACTTATTTTTGGTTAAAAAAACTATCTTTATCCGATGAAAAAGCCTTTGGATTGGATAAAAGCGATGTGAGAATTGAAGAATATCCTATGGTGTATTCCCCGACATTGAATATTCCGTTGCATAGAAAATAGATATAAATAAATAGATAAAAGAAAATAGAAAATGAAAAAAACAATAGTACTTTTAGCCTTACTACATACCTGCATAAATATGTTTGCTCAAGAAAAATCAAAAGATTCTATCAAAGAGAAAATTCCTTTTGAGGGCATGGATCAGACTTGGCAAAACGGGTCTGATCGCAGGACAAATTCAGTTTTAACAAGTAAATATTTTACAGGAAGTGTTATGATTGATGCCAATTACACACATTCTTTTAATAATCCAAATGACAATACCGTAGTAGGTTCAACGGCTTTAGCAAGAAATAATGAAATGCAAATTTCAAGTGCAAATCTAGGTGGAGAGTTCAACTATGAAGGAGCTAGAGGAAGAATAATGACGCAATTTGGAACCCGTTCTACGGTTATTCCGCGTAATGATTATAGTGTTTATCGAGGACAGTATCAGTTGGACAATGCATATCGATATTTATCAGAAGCTTATGCGGGTTATCATT
>CAZSZH010000002.1:0-85008 GCA_964610785.1 uncultured Flavobacterium sp.
CGATTTTTATGATCGATTAAAAACGGTTTCAAAAGGGTATGCCTCATTTGATTATTCTCCAATTGGAATGAAAACTTCTAAATTAGTAAAACTAGATGTTCTTTTAAACGGACAGACGGTTGATGCGCTTTCTGCTTTAATTCATGAAGATAATGCCTACAATATTGGTAAAAAAATGACCGAAAAATTGCGTGAATTAATTCCGAGACAGCAATTTGATATTCCAATTCAAGCAGCTATTGGCGCCAAAATCATCGCGCGTGAAACTATAAAAGCTTTACGTAAAGACGTAACTGCCAAATGTTATGGAGGGGATATTTCTCGAAAAAGAAAACTTCTTGAAAAACAGAAAAAAGGTAAAAAACGTATGCGTCAAGTTGGTAACGTAGAAATTCCACAAGAGGCATTTATGGCTGTATTGAAGTTAAATGACTAGATTTAAGAATAAAGAAATTTAAAAAACCCGATAATGAAAGTTATTGGGTTTTTTATTGCATTTCATCCAACAACCGCATTACATCTTCAACGTTAAATAGTTGTGTTCCTTCATTCATAGTAGCTGCTGTTCCACAACAAACGCCTATTTGAATTACTTCTTTTAAGGATTTTTTTTGCGATAACGCCCAAACTATACCGCCAACCATGCTATCACCTGCTCCTACTGTGCTTTTCTTATTTACTTTAGGTGCTGCAATAAACTCTGTAGTGTCGTTTGAAACTAAAATAGCTCCTTCCGCACCCAGAGAAACAACAACAATTTCGGCACCTTTATTTTCAATTAATTTTCTTCCTGCACTTTCTATTTCGGATATTTCTAATCGCTCAACACCAATTAATTTTGCCAATTCTCCAACATTAGGTTTGATTAAATAAACACCTATTTCTAGAACTTTTTTCAATGCTTCGCCCGAAGTATCAACAATAACTTTTATGCTTGAATCTTTAGCAATTTGAACTATTTTTTGATAAAAATTAGCTGGCAAACGTTCATTCAAACTGCCACTGATGACTAAATAATCTCCCTTTAACCCTTTGAATGTTTGAAGAATATTTTCTATTTCCTCGTCTAACAACTCATTTCCAGGAAACCCAAATCGATATTGAGATTTAGTAATATTATCAAAAGCAATAAAATTTTCTCTCGTCCAATTTTCGGTTGGTATAGCAGTACTTTCAATTTTTTCCTTTTTCAGCAAGGCTTCTAGCATTTCTCCTGTTGAACCGCCAGAAGTAAAAACACACATCGATTTACCCCCTAGTTTAGCTATTGCTTTTGAAACATTTATTCCGCCACCGCCAGCATCATAACGAGGTTTTTCGCAGCGTATTTTTTGTTCAGCAATCAATCCGTTGAAATGAGCCGATTTATCAAGAGATGGGTTTATAGTAAGCGTTATTATTTTCCTATTTTCCATAAAAGTGTATTTGCACTATAAAGGTGCGAAAAAATCCATGATAATCAGTTCATCTGTGGTAAAAAAACATTGTACCTTTGCAGCAGTACATTTGCAACTTGATTCCATATGATAGAAGATAAAAATCCACAGCGCACTTCACTTTCTCAATTGGGAGAATTTGGCTTAATCGACCATTTGACAAAAAATTTTGATATAAAAAACGCTTCAACACATAAAAGTATTGGTGACGATGCTGCAGTCTTAGATTTTAAAACCAAAAAAGTTGTCGTATCAACCGATTTACTGATTGAAGGCGTACATTTCGACTTGTCTTATATGCCATTGCGTCATTTGGGCTATAAAGCCGTTGTGGTGAATGTTTCTGATATCTGCGCAATGAATGCCAAGCCTACTCAAATCACTGTTTCTATTGCTGTTTCTAATCGTTTTCCATTAGAAGCATTGGAGGAATTATTTGATGGAATTGCACTTGCATCTAAATTTTATAATGTTGATGTAATTGGCGGAGACACCACTTCGTCTCAAAAAGGGTTGATAATTTCAATTACTGCTATCGGGGAAGCAGACGAAGAAGAAATAATATACCGAAGTGGTGCAAAAGAAGGAAATTTACTAGTTGTTACAGGAGATTTAGGTTCTGCTTATATGGGATTACAAGTTTTAGAAAGGGAAAAACAAGTATTTCAAGTAAATCCAAATAATCAACCAGATCTAGATGCATATACATATCTGATAGAGAGACAATTAAAGCCAGAAGCAAGACACGATATCAGAGACTTATTACATAAATTAGAATTGAAACCTACTTCTATGATTGATATTTCAGACGGCTTGTCATCCGAAATAATACATATTTGTAAACAAAGTAAAGTAGGTTGTAACTTATATGAAGAAAAAATTCCGGTCGATCCTCAATTTATCAATGTGTGTGAGGAATTCAATATAGACTCTACTACTGTTGCAATTAATGGCGGTGAAGATTATGAATTATTATTTACTATTGAAATGGGTGATTTTGACAAAATCAAAGCAAATCCCAACTTTACAGTAATTGGTCATATTGTTGGAGAAAGCGAAGGAGTTCATTTGATCACAAGAGCCAATACTAAAATTCCGTTAAAAGCGAGAGGATGGAATGCATTAGAAGAATAATAAAAATCATATCTTGAATATAACATTTGTACAATCAAAAATTAAACAAACTTAAACTATTTTAAAAACTTATTATACCAAAGTGTTTTAATAAGTTTTTACTATTGAATTCGGCTTTAAATAATGCGATTTAAGAACTTATTTTAAAATAAAGGTGTTATACCGTGTTTTCTTGATTATCTTTAAATAATTCTTCTTAATTTAGCTTTTAGCGTTTTTTATTACGTAAATGTGCGAGGAATATTCCGAATTTTGACTTCCTTTCCAATTTGATTTCAATCCGATATAAAAAGCTTTAATGAAATTCATTTTTCCAGTTCTATATTTTTCAGATAGTAAGCTTACATAAAAAGCGTCAAATTTCATAGGAAGCACTTTTACAAGGTGTAAATCCTCAATAGCGAATAACTTTCTTATAGCTTTTTTTGAAAAATGCCATAAATGAATTGGCACATCAAACGCTGCCCAATATTTCCCGTAATGTAAAGCATCAAACGATTTGAAATTTGGAACAGCAATAAGTATCGTTCCGTTGGGCTTTAATAAACGCTTTAATTCCTTAATTTGATTTTCTAAATCGGGAACGTGTTCCAATACATGCCACATGGTTATGATATCAAATGAATTATTCTCTAATTCCGATAGATTTTCTACGAAAGAAACACCTTTGTTTATAGCAATTTTTTTTGCTTTTTCACTCGGTTCAATTCCTGTTGTTTGCCAACCATCTTTTTTAGCAACTTGCAAAAAATCACCAACACCTGCCCCAATATCCAAAATTCTTCCTTTTGGATATTGTGCGTTAATTAATTTTAATTTATTTTTTAAGGCAATTCCTTTTACAAATTGATACATCTTTTCAAATACCGACCTATTTCCATCTGTATGTGAAATGTAATCAACACTTTCATAATAACTCGGCAGTTTATCCAACGAAGGCTGAGGATGTGTAATTAACATATCCAACGATTCATTATAAAGCAATTCAAAGGTTTCCTGAGAAACAGAATGATCTTTTACGTTTAAAAAATGTTTAGTATTTGATATATTCATAAAACTCTCTTTATTAATGCGTGTTTACGAAGTAAGTTTCACGTGGAACACATTTATATTGGATTTAAAAAGTAAAATGTTAAATCTTTTATTATCTACCCATGTAGATTAACAAAACCGACACATCACTTGGCGAAACACCGCTGATCCTTGATGCTTGAGAAATAGTAACAGGTCTAATTTTACTTAATTTTTGTTTTGCCTCTATTGACATAGATTTGATTTTATAGTAATCAAAATCAACTGGTATTTTCATGTCTTCTAAACGAGTTAGCTTATCAGCATTGTTGCGTTCTTTTTCAATATATCCAGAATATTTGACGTTGATTTCTGCTTGCTCGATAATCTCTTTGTCTAAATCGTGTTCTTCTATGTAGACCTTAACTTTTTCAAACTTTTTAAAATCATCTAAATCTATTTGCGGTCTGGAGAATACTTTAAACATCTTGTCACTTTGCGTCATAGGTGAACTTCCCTTTAACTCCAAAATCGGATTTGCTTCTTCAGCGGTTACGCTTGTTTCTTTAAAAAAATTCACCATAGCATCACTTTTCGCAAATTTTTCCTCCATTCGTTTCAATCTCTTTTCAGAAGCTAAACCAATTTGAAACGACTTAGGAGTTAAACGATAATCAGCATTATCTTGTCTCAACAACGTTCTATATTCAGCTCTTGAAGTAAACATTCTATACGGCTCTTCTGTACCTTTGGTAATTAAATCATCAATTAAAACACCAATATAAGCCTCGTCTCGCTTTAAAATCATTGGTTCTTGTTCCTTTACTTGAAGTGCCGCATTGATGCCTGCCATCATTCCTTGCGAAGCCGCTTCTTCATATCCTGTGGTACCATTTATTTGTCCTGCAAAATATAGGCCGTGAACTAACTTTGTTTCTAATGTATGTTGCAATTGCGTCGGAGGAAAATAATCATATTCAATTGCATACCCAGGACGAAAAAATTTAACGTTTTCAAAACCTGCGACTGAACGTAACGCTTTAAACTGAACATCTTCGGGCAGCGATGTTGAAAATCCGTTTACATATACTTCTACCGTATTCCATCCCTCCGGTTCTATAAAAAGCTGGTGCCTTTCTTTATCAGCAAAACGATTAATTTTATCTTCTATTGAAGGACAATACCTCGGTCCAAGAGACTTTATCCTACCATTAAACATTGGCGAACGATCAAATCCATCTCTCAATATTTCGTGTACTTCTAGAGAAGTATATGTCATGTGACAAAGTCTTTGCTGAACTAATGGCTTGGTTTCGTCCGAATACGAAAACTTATCTGGGTTATCATCTCCTGGTTCTTCACGCATTTTTGAATAATCCAGTGAACGACCATCAACTCTAGGCGGTGTACCAGTTTTCATCCTTCCTGCTTCGAAGCCAACACGAACTAAATCTTCTGTAATTCCATAAGCTGCACTTTCTCCAGCTCGACCTCCGCCGAATTGTTTTTCACCAATATGAATTAACCCATTAAGAAAGGTGCCGTTTGTTAAAACAACTGTTTTCGATTTGATTTCAATTCCTAACGAAGTTTTTACACCCTCAACTTTTCCGTTACTGATAATCAAACCCGAAACCATTTCTTGGTAGAAATCCAAATTTGGCGTACGCTCTAACATCAATCTCCATTCTTCAGAAAAACGCATACGATCAGACTGCACACGAGGAGACCACATTGCAGGGCCTTTAGATTTATTCAACATCTTAAACTGAATCGCTGTTTTGTCTGAAACGATTCCTGAATACCCACCTAAAGCATCAATTTCTCTTACTATCTGTCCTTTTGCTATACCTCCCATGGCAGGATTACAAGACATTTGAGCGATGTTCTGCAAGCTCATGGTAATCAATAAAGTCGAACACCCTAAATTAGCCGAAGCAGCCGCGGCTTCACAACCAGCATGACCAGCACCAACTACTATCACATCATATTTTTCTAAAAACATTTTCTTTGGCTTTGAGAAAATTTCTCAATTATTATTTGTTCCACGTGGAACGTTAAGTCAAATATTTAAAGTCGCTAATGTTCCACGTGAAACATCGCGATTTTTTCATCTTCTTTTAATCTCATCAACACCTCTTCTTCGGACGTTTTATCTTTATATCCGCAATAATGTAAGAGGCCATGAATAATAACTCTTTTCAATTCTTCATCAAATGTCACATTAAAATCTGTAGCGTTTTCACGAATACGCTCAATTGAAACAAAAATATCACCATGTAGCTCATTTCCTACGGAATAATCAAAGCTTATAATGTCTGTATAGTAATCATGATTGAGATACTGTTTATTGATTTCGAGAATATAATCATCATCGCAAAATATGTAATTTATGTCACCCTCCTTTTTACTTTCTGACCGAATGACTAAAGAAATCCACGAGGAAGAAGCAGCTTCGTTATCCAGCTTAAAATCTAATTCGTAATTAAAACTAATCATTTGTCTTAAAATATTCTTGAACCTTTTGGTTAAAATTTGAGCGCAAAGGTAAGGTTTGTCTGTTTAAAATTTCAACACTGTTCAAATATTGTTGTAAACGAACTGGTAATGAACCAGCAGGATTGGAAAACTCTTTCTTATTTGTTTCAGATTGTCGTTTCTTCTCTTCACCCTGTTGTTGTACAGCTTTGTCTAATTTTAAAAGCTCATATTTTAGATTCAGCATCTTTTGCAAAACATCATTATTAAATCCTTTGTTTAATAATTGCTTTTCTATTTGCTTCATTTGATCAACTGCATTTTGTCCTTGACCTCCTAGGCCTTGCTTATTTAGTTCATTTTGTAAAGCTTCGCGAAGCTGCTGCTGTTCTTTATAAATCTCCATTATTGCTTTAGCGTCACCTTCGCCGTCCTTTCCGTTCTCACCATTTTGACTACCTTGAACATTTCCTCCGCCGCCTTGACCATTTTTGCCCTCTTTCCCTTTACCATCTTTACCATCCTTTCCATCTTTTCCTTTTCCATCCTTTCCGCCTTCTTTCTCTCCCTCTTTTCCACCTTGCCCTTCACCGGGCTTTTGACCTGGTTTCATACCCTTTTTTGCTTTCTCACCTAGCCCTTCTTGTTTCTTTATAATATCAGGTAATTGCATCCCGCTACCTTGGCCTGGCTTAGGTTTGCCTTTTCCTGACCCAGACATCGACATCGACATCTGCATATTGTTTAAAGTGGAAGACAACATGTCAGCAAGTTTGTTTGAAGCACTCGTAGCAAATTGCTGATGAGAAACTCCTTTCGGTACATTGGCGTCCGCAAGAGTTTCAATAGCTTTGTCAACATTATACTCCACGTTCCCAATTTCTGTAGTTACCGATTCAGCAATTTTGGGATTCCGCAAAGACAAAGCAAAAAGAGAATCATCGACATGCTTAAATTGTTGCTTTAAATCTTGTTGAATCTTAAGATGCTTATTAAAAGAAGGCGAACCTCTTTTAAGACTTTTAATTTGTTTCATAACATCTTCTTGAGAAAACGAATAAGCCAAAAGATTATCTAAAATTTGACGTAACATAGCCACATCTTCCTCCATCTGATCTTGTGCACCCATATCCATGCTCGACTGCATATCCTGACTCATTTGCTTCATCTTTTTAGAAGCACTCTTTTGTTTAGGCTTAGCACCAGATTTTGAATCTTTCTTTAACTCATCAGAAGCCTTTTTTAAATCGTCATCAATGCTTTTCTCTTTTGGGGCCGTATCAGGAAGTTCTATAGGATTTTTTAAATCCTTATTATCTTTCTGTAAATCTTTTAATTCTTCTTGGATTTTATCAAATTCCTTATTTATTTCCTCTTGCTTAGCAACAGAATTTTCTTTTTCATTCTCAGAAAGTTTGTCTTGCTTTTCTGAAAGTTTCTCTAATTTATTTGCAATTTGCTCTGCTTTCTTTTCTACATAATACTTTTTGGTAAGTTCAACCAATTGTTGTAAACTTTTTGTTTGATTCTTACTATCCTGCTTAAGCTTATCCATTTTTTCAAACAACTCCTCTTTTTGTAATTTTTCGTTCAGCTTTTGAAGTTCATCGAGAAGCTTTTTATTCTTTTCCAGATCTTTATCGACTTTATCCAAACGATTTTTAAGAAGTTCTTTAACTTCGTCCTTCTTTTCTGTTTTAACCTTTTCGAGATTTTCTTTCATTTTCTCGGCAAAGTTCTTCATCATTTCATCTTGTTGCTTCTGTTTATTCAAGAAATCATTTACCTTTTGCTGCTCTTTAAACTCAAGATTGTCTTTCTCCTTACCCATTTTTTGGAGTTTCTCCATTTCATTAAGTTGCTTATCTTGTGTTCTTAGTGATTTCTCTAGCGAATTAATATTATCATTTTGTTGTTGCAACACTTGATCCTCTTTTTCAGTTTCCGTTGCAATTCTACTGGAAAAAACAGACGATTTAGTACTCTTAAAATTATGCACCGCATCATTATCAAAAATTTCGAAATAATATTCATATGACACTCCTTGCTCTACTGGTAGATTACTCGGAAAAGCAAATACGAACTGATCGTACACATCATGCTTAACAGCAATTGTTCCACGTTTAACCAAATTAGGCTTGTCTTTAGGATAGTACACCACCAACAATTTAGAAAGTCCATAATCATCTGACACCTGCCCTAGAACATAATTTTTTTCGATTTTAAGACTATCTGGAGGATTTCCTACTGATATTGTTGGATATTGATCTTTGACTACAGAAATCTGGTAGTTTAATTTTTCATAATTTTGAACTTTATTATTGGAAGTAACAATCTGATAATCGGTATTTTGAGTTATATTTCTAGACAATAAAAACTGATTTTCCTGTTTTATAAAATCATATTTTGCTGTAGCGTCTATCCACTCTACTTTTTGAGTTGCTACTGTATTCATCCTCCATGTGATACGAGTCCCTTCGGGAATAACGGCATTTCCTGTTCCTTTAATAACTTCTGCTTTTTTATTTAAATACGCTGGGAAATTCACAACCATTTCAAAATTGGCAATCGACGGCACTGTGACGACATTCAATTCATATTCTTTAGAAGAAACTGTATTGGCCTCAATATGAAATTCAAGATTAGCTTTAGGCTTAGGAATTATAAATTGAAATTCTCCCTCTCTATTACTTTCCATAAAATAACTCTCATCTCCTATAAAAATTAAAGCATTTTCGGGAACTACTTTACCAACCGTCTTAATTCTAACTAAAAAATCTTGGTTTTGTTCTGTTTGCAAACTCTTGTTCAACAACTGAAATTCAAATGGTGCAGGTGGTAAAAATTGCTGCTTATAATGAACAACCCGATTAAAACTTTGCGAGATAAAACTGCTATTTCCAGATAAATAGAAAAAAACAAAAAATAATATAGGAATGATTGCTAAAGGTAATAATTTATTATTCTTACCGAAATTAATGGCATTACCAAAGGGAATAGGCTGTAAAGTGTTGGCTTTCTGATCAATAGAAGCGACTAATAATTCTGAAGTGTTAGTATCTTGAGATAATTGCAAAAAATTAGTCAACTTATCCCCTACTTCATTGAAATGATTACCGATGATTTTAGAAGCATCATCATAATTGATTCCTTTTTGAAGTTTGAATAATTTAAATATTGGAAACAAAATAAATCGCAAGATTAAAAATAACTCTACAACAATGAACGTCCAAAACAAAATAGTTCTTGCTGTTGGTTTTAACCAAAGGAAATATTCTACAAATAGTGTAAAAAGAAAATAAATCAATCCAATTCCTACGAAAAAAATAGTTCCACGTAGCAGCTCATTAGTGTAAAACTTCTTGATGAACTGTTCGAGTTTGTTGTAAATAATGTTCTGATTTTCCACAATTGTTAATCATTTGTTTATAACCGATAAAAGTAATAATTTATTGCAAGAATAAAAGTTAATTCTTTACTAAAGACAAAAATCAATGTCAATAACAATTTCAATAGCAAATTGTATCTTTGCTCAAATTATACAATCATGTCAAAACAAGTTCGTGTGCGTTTTGCACCAAGTCCCACAGGACCTTTGCACATTGGTGGTGTGCGTACTGCCCTATTCAATTACTTATTTGCTAAGAAAAATAATGGTGTTTTTTATTTACGTATAGAAGATACCGATCAGAATCGATTTGTTCCCGGAGCAGAAGCATATATTTTGGAAGCTTTAGACTGGTTAGGAATTGCACCAAGCGAAACCGTTGGAAAAAACGAAAAATTCGGACCGTACCGTCAATCGGAACGCAAACATTTGTACAAACAATATGCCGATCAATTGATCAATTCAGGTTGGGCGTATTATGCTTTTGATACCGCTGAAGCTATAGATGCGCATAGAAAACAGCACGAGGCAGAAGGAAAAACTTTTATTTACAACTGGCACAATCGTGAAAAATTAGATACTTCTTTGGTAATTTCAAAAGAAGAAACTGATAAACGAATTGCAGCTGGCGAAGATTATGTCATTCGATTTAAAACACCCGTAAATGAAACTTTGCATTTGCATGATATCATTCGTGGTGATATTAAATTTGAAACGAATTTGTTAGACGATAAAGTGTTGTTCAAATCGGACGGAATGCCAACGTATCATTTAGCCAATATTGTGGACGATCATTTGATGGAAACTTCGCATGTTATTCGTGGTGAAGAATGGTTGCCATCAATGCCATTGCACAGTTTATTATATAAAGCTTTTGGTTGGGAAGCCCCAGAATTTGCGCATTTACCATTGATTTTAAAACCCATTGGCAACGGAAAATTATCGAAACGCGATGGCGATAAAATGGGATTTCCGGTATTCCCTTTAGAATGGAAAACCGAAGAAGGCATTTCATCGGGCTATAGAGAAAACGGATTTTTTCCAGAAGCTGTGGTTAACTTTTTAGCATTATTAGGTTGGAACGATGGCACCGATCAAGAGCTATTTTCTTTAGCAGAACTGACAGAAAAATTTGATTTGAATCGTGTTCACAAAGCGGGCGCCAAATTTGATCCAGAGAAAAACAAGTGGTTCAATCACCAATACTTGCAAAAGCAAAGTGATGAAAGTTTGGCATATGCATTCAAAAAAGAATTAAAAAATAGAGGCACTTCGACTGTGCTCAATGTGACAGATGAAAAATTAATAAGAATAGTTTCATTAATCAAAGAACGCGCTAATTTCGTTTCCGATTTTAGGGAATTGTCTGAGTATTTCTTTGTGGCTCCCACCGCTTACGATGAAAAAGCGGCTAAAAATTGGAAAGAAGAAACTCCTAATTTAATGCAACAATTGATTTCGGTTCTAGAAAATATTGGCGATTTTACCTCCATAAATATTGAAACCGTGGTAAAAGATTGGATGACGAAAAACGACATTGGAATGGGAAAAGTAATGCAACCGTTTCGATTGAGTTTAGTAGGTGCTTTAAAAGGACCGCATCTCTTTGACATCGTAGAGTTGATAGGAAAAGACGAAACCATTAAACGATTGGAAAAAGCGATTGCTAGTTTATAAATTAGCAACTTATTGTAACCGCAAATTTTCAAATTTTAATAAAAGTAATTTGGAAATTTGCGGTTTTATCTTGTTTTACAAATTAAAAATTATCTGTCCGCTTAAAGTACCGATATTCCCTTTAAACTTTTGATTTCCGTTTAATAGTGTCAAATTATCTTGGCTGTTCAAGTTACCAAAAATATTAGAAAACCCGTATTGATAGAAAATTAAAGCTCGAACAACTTTCCCTCCGCCCGAAATTCCGAAGTAAGCATTACCGTTTATTTTGGAAACATCTATAATATCGTTGGCCTTCAACAACGTTCCGTTAAGCGTTTTATTTTCATCAGCACCACTAATACTCATTTTTCCGTTGACTTGTAACACCGGACCAAAATCAACCGAAACATGATCTTTAATGATGTTATAGCTCAATAATAATTTGATTTGAACGCCCGAAAGACTGTAATTAATATCTTGTTTTAAGGTAGATTCTAATGAAAATTTACTGATGAAAAATTGCATTCCATAAATCATACTCCAGTTGTCGTAATAATTTCCTCTTACCGATAATCCGCCCGCAAAACCATTTCCGGGTTTGGTAGAGAAATTAGATCCCATTAAAGTAGATTGATTGATTCCTCCAGAAATTCCGATTCTGTTTCCGTCTTTGTTTTCGTATTGAGCAAAAGCTAAGGTGGTAAAGATTAAAAAGGTAAGGGATAAAAAAGTTTTCTTCATTATAAAATTAATTTGTAACAAACATACATTATTCTCGTATAATAACCGTATTAACAACTTAAATATTATATATGAGTCCTATTATTATTATTTTATTGCTACTTGCGTTATTTGTCTTTCTTTCTTCTTTTTTTACTGTAAAGCAACAAACTGCAGTAGTTATTGAACGTTTTGGAAAATTTATCAGTATTCGAAACTCTGGTTTACAACTAAAGTTACCTATCATAGATAGAATTGCCGGAAGAGTCAATCTAAGAATTCAACAATTAGATGTTATTATTGAAACGCAAACTAAAGATAATGTGTTTGTAAAAATGAAAGTTTCGGTACAATTTAAAGTAATTCAAGAGCATGTTTATGAAGCGTTTTACAAATTAGAATATCCTCACGATCAGATTACGGCTTATGTATTTGATGTGGTTCGTGCCGAAGTTCCAAAATTAATTCTAGACGATGTTTTTGTGCGAAAAGACGATATCGCCGTAGCAGTTAAAAGAGAACTTAACGAAGCCATGATGGCATATGGTTATGATATTATCAATACGTTAGTAACCGATATTGATCCCGATATTCAAGTGAAAAATGCGATGAACAGAATTAATGCCGCTGAGAGAGAAAAAACGGCTGCGATGTTCGAATCGGATGCACAACGAATTCGAATTGTGGCCAAAGCAAAAGCTGAAGCTGAAAGTAAAAAACTTCAAGGTCAAGGTATTGCTGATCAACGTAGAGAAATTGCAAAAGGTTTGGTAGAAAGTGTGGCGGTTTTAAACGAAGTTGGAATTAATTCGCAAGAAGCATCCGCGTTGATTGTAATTACACAACACTATGATACACTTCAAGCGATTGGTGCTGATACTAATTCAAACTTAATTTTGTTGCCAAATTCACCACAAGCCGCAAGCGATATGTTGAATAGCATGGTTACTAGTTTTACGGCTTCAAACATTATTGGAGAACAAATGAAAGCACAACCAAAACGAGTTAAGAAAACTGGAAATCATACGTCTTTAGATTACAATCCATCAGATACGTCAAATAATGGCGATGAAACTCAAAAATAATTTTGATTTCAGATAAAAAAAAGAGGCTTAATCGCCTCTTTTTCTGTTTATATACCAATTTACAATATACGGAATTGCAATCTTTAAAATCGTTCCGATACTTCCGGAAAACACACTATCATAAATCGTTTCAACAAAGGAAACCGTTTTAGATGGAAGAATACTTTCTTTAGTTTTTTCTATACTTAAAAGCATTCTTTGGTAATGAATTTCTTTTTCGACTTTCAAAATTTCTAAATCGTTTTCGATTTGAGCGTAGGAAGAATATTTTTTCTTTTCCATAAGTTAGTCGTTAAAAAATATTTCGGAGAATTTTTCTAAGATCGGACCTTCTACTATTTTATCTTTTACTAAAAATAATAGTAAAGCTAACACTAAATAAATTCCAGCTACAGCTAGAAATCCTAATGGATAACTATCAAATAATTGTCCTAGCGCCATTGCTCCTGCAATCGAAATAAACAGCAAAACAATCATCAAACAGATGGCAATTAAGAAGAATTTCAACATTAAAGTAGTAGACTTCATAGCCACCTTGAAACCCCATAATTTATAATAGGCAATATTGGTTTCTATAAAAGCTTTGGCGTTTTCTTGAATTGCCTCCGTGTTTTCTTTTAATTCTTCAAATGCCATTATTTCTGTAATTTGGCGTTTTGCTGCTTTAACTCCGCTAACTTCTCTTCCAAAAAAGTAATGGCTTCTTCTGCTTTGTAACTTGAATTGGAAAGTAAGTCTTCAACGGTTTCTATCAAATCGTCTTTGGTTTTTGAGAACTTTTCTTTGGTTTCTTCTTCAAGAGTATCCCATTTCGATTTTGCCTGATCTTTTAAATCGTCAAAACCTTCTTTCATTTTTTCTCTAGTTTTAGAACCTTTATCAGGAGCAAATAAAATTCCTAATCCAACACCAATCGCTGCACCTGCTATAAGTGCTATAATGTTATTTCCTGTTTTGTTTGACATAATTTTTTTTTAATAAACTAAAGATACAAAAAATAGATCGTTAGGATGTTAAATTGAGGTTAAACATCCGTAATTACATCAAATCCTTTAAAGCTTCCAACAATTGCAAGACCAATTACGGTTTTGGCTAATTGTTTATTCTTTATTTTGCCCGCAATTTGATTCAATGTTGATCCCGAGCCAACAGCATCGTCAATCAACAATAAGTTGCTATAAGAGACATTTCCGCGCACCACAAAAGTGTTTTCGGCATTATTTATTCGTTCTTCGAGTTTGTTTAATGATTTTTGAGGAACAGGAATAATTCCACCTATTTTTTGAATCTCAATACTAGGTAAATTAATTTTTAAACCATTTGCCATAACTTTCATTAATTGGGTTTCTCTCTTAATCGTTGGAGGTACGAACGCAATAGCATCAATGTTATAAACAGTTATTATTGTTTCGATTTTATCTTTAATTTCATTGATCAAAATCTTCATCAACATTTTATTTTGACCTTGCTTGGCATAATGAAGAATGGTACCTAACCTAGTTTTTCCGAAGCGTTCAATAGCATAAAAATCAAGATATAGAAGTTCATCCATATAAATAATATCATAACCCTTAGTACTTTTGAGTTTCTCTAAACCAGAAATCAAACCATTACTATCAATATATTGTCCGTACTTTTCTTTTGTTAAAATAAACTCATTAATGGTTTTTTCTACAGGTAATTTTCGTTTAGAACACCAAATCTGAAAGGCTTCTAAACCATACAGCAGTTGACCAATTTCTGTTATCATTATAAAATTATCATGCAAAAATTTATACTGCTCTTTTGAAATTGTTGCAAGCACTACAGTACTGTTTTCTGATACAGATTTAAGTCGATAAATTGTTTTCGGAGGTAAACCCAACCTTTCAACTTCATTAGTTTCTACTAGTTGATTAAGGATTCTATGAGCATATTGTTTAGAAAGATGCAGATCTGAAACAATTTCATTCACGCTCAATTCTTTCTTTGCTTTAAAAAGAGATTGTATTTTACTTTTAAAATTCATTGTTTGTAGATTATAGTTTACTGTTTATAGTAAATAATAAACAGTAAACAAAAATAATAAATTATAGTTTACTATTTACAATAAACAGTAAATAAAGTTATAAAAATGAATAAATTTTAAACAAAAAACGAAATAATAAGATTTAATCAACGTTTTTGAATAAACCAAAGATCATAAAGCAAAATATTTTAAAGCATCTTAAATTAAAAATATGATGGTTATTTTTAATAATAAAAACAAATGTTATTTTGATTTACTATAATAATTTACAATAATAGAAAAAATCAACACCTCTGTTGGCTTTCTATTTAAAAACTTATTTTTATTTTATTCTTTGTTTTCAACTTTTGCCCAAGTATCTCTAAGGCCAACCGTTTTATTAAAAACCAATTTTTCGGAAGAAGAATCTCTATCAACACAAAAATAACCTAAGCGTTGAAATTGAAAATGATCTAAATCTTTAGAAGTTTGCAAACTTGGTTCTACAAATCCGGTAATTACTTCTAATGAATTAGGATTAATGAATTCTTTGAAGTCGATTTCTTTGTTTCCATCCGGACTTTCATGTGAAAATAATCGATCATAAATACGAACTTCTGCCGGAATAGCACGAGCTGTAGAAACCCAATGAATGGTTCCTTTCACTTTTCGTTGACTCGCTTCGGTGCCGCTTCCGCTTCGAGAATCGACATCATACGTACAATGAATTTCGATAATATTTCCTTCAGAATCTTTTACAACACTTTCGCCTTTAATAATATAGGCGTTTTTCAATCGCGCTTCGGTTCCTAAAGTCAATCGGAAAAATTTCTTGTTGGCTTCTTCTTGAAAATCTTCTCGTTCAATGTATAATACTTTAGAAAAAGGCACTTTTCTATAGGTTAATACTTCTTCTTCTGGATTATTTTCAGCTTCCAACCATTCTTCTTGTCCTTCTGGATAATTGGTAATCACCAATTTCACCGGATTCAAAACGGCCATCACACGAGGTGCTATTTTATTTAAATCTTCACGAACACAAAATTCTAAAAGTGAAACATCAATCAAATTGGTACGTTTGGCAATACCGATAGTTTTCGCAAAGTTTCGGATTGAGGCAGGCGTATAACCCCGTCTTCTCATTCCAGAAATGGTACTCATTCTTGGATCATCCCAACCTGTAACATACTTTTCTTCAACCAATTGCAATAATTTTCGTTTACTAACAACGGTATGCGATAAATTTCTTCTGGCAAATTCTCTTTGTTTCGGACGAACCTTTGTCGTATCATACACTTGATCTAAAAACCAATCATATAATTCTCTGTGAGGTAAGAATTCTAATGTACAAAACGAGTGTGAAATTTGTTCCAAATAATCGCTTTCGCCATGCGCCCAATCGTACATCGGATACACACACCATTTGTCTCCCGTTCGATGGTGGTGTTTGTGTAAAATACGATACATAATGGGGTCACGCATCAACATATTGGTATGCTTCATGTCGATTTTAGCGCGCAAAATATGAGTTCCTTCTTCGAATTCACCGTTTTTCATGCGTTCGAACAAGTCAAGATTTTCTTCAACAGAACGGTTCCTGAAAGGCGAATCGGTTCCTGGCATAGTCGGAGTTCCTTTTTGTTTAGCCATTTCCTCGGAGGTTTGGCTATCTACATAAGCCTTTCCTTTTTTGATGAACTCAATGGCCCAATCGTATAATTCTTGGAAATAATCAGAAGCATAACATTCTCTATCCCATTTATATCCAAGCCATTCTACATCTTTTTTAATCGCATCAACATATTCCTGCTCTTCTTTAGCTGGATTGGTATCATCAAAACGCAAATTAACTGGCGCTTGATAATCGATTCCTAATCCAAAATTCAAACAAATAGCACTCGCATGCCCAACGTGTAAATAGCCATTAGGTTCGGGCGGAAAACGAAAACGTAATTTGTCTTGCGACAAACCATTTTTTAAATCTTCTTCTATGATTTGTTCGATAAAATTCAGAGACTTTTCTTCTGTTGACATAATTATTTTGTAATTTTAGCAAAGATAAAAAAGTTTACAGTTTTCGGTTTACAGTTTTCGGTTTTCTTTATTAAACTTGAAACTGCGACTGAAATCTGCGACTGAAAACTTAACAAATGGGAACTATCAAATTACAAAATATTAGAACTTTTTCTTTTCATGGGTGCCTTGAAGAAGAGGGAAAAATAGGTTCAGATTACCGAGTTGATTTAGAAATTAAAACCGATTTGCGAAAATCATCCCTTTCCGACGATTTGAGAGATACAGTAGATTATGTACTTTTAAACAAAATTGTGGAGGAAGAAATGGCAATTCGTTCGAAATTATTAGAGCATGTCGCCAATAGAATCATTACGAGAATTTTTAAGGAAATCCCGTCGGTATCTCGAATTCTATTAGCTGTTTCTAAATTAAATCCGCCTATTGGTGGTGATGTAGAGGCGGTTACTATTGAAATGGAAGAATATAGAAGTTAGAAAAATTACGGCTTTGAAATTACGAATTACGAATTTTCAAAATTTGTTGATTATGAATTGCTAATTATCAATTGTTTTATATATTTGCAATCCAATAAATAATTGGCGTCGTGGCCGAGCGGCTAGGCTGGGCTCTGCAAAAGCTCCTACTCCGGTTCGAATCCGGACGATGCCTCTGAAACCTTCAAGGAAACTTGAGGGTTTTTTTATGTTGAATTTTTAAAAAAAATTAATTAAAGTTATATTCGAATCCGTAAGATACCTCTTCTTAAAATCCTCTCAATTATGAGGGTTTTTTGTTTCAAATTTTTAGAAAAAATTGATTAAAGTTATATTCGAATCCGGAAGATACTTCTTCTTAAAATCCTCTCAATTATGAGGGTTTTTTGTTTCAAATTTTTTAGAAAAAATTAATTAAAGTTATATTCGAATCCGGAAGATACTTCTGAAACCTTCAAGGAAACTTGAGGGTTTTTTTATGTTGAATTTTTAGAAAAAATTGATTAAAGTTATATTCGAATCCGCACGATGTCTCCGCTTAAAATCCTCTCAATTATGCGGGTTTTTTGTTTCAAATTTTTAGAAAAAATTAATTAAAGATAGTTCGAATCGGTCTGACACTTCTGAAAACTTCAAGGAAACTTGAGGGTTTTTTTATGTTGAATTTTTAGAAAAAATTAATTAATGCTGCTTTCGAATCAGGATGATGCTAATAAAAACTTCGTGGTTTTTGTGAATAATTTTATAGAATTTCAATAATTAATGGATTTACTTTGCAAAACATACCACAAGAAGTATCTTTTAAAAAAACAAATTTTATATCACTAATTTTAATTTTATCTCCTTTTTGAATATGTCTATTTAATCTTTCAACAGTTACTTTATCTATTTTATTACCTTTTATTTCAAATATTTTACCTTTTTTAAAAAAAATTGTAAATCCTGTTACTCTGAAACCTAAATTTAAATTTTTATCTGGAATTTCTACCTTTATTATTGAATTTTCGAGTTGTTTTTTTGATATTTTTATATCAGTAGATGAACTATTAATTGATGAAACTAAACTTTTAATATTCTTTATTTCAAATTTATGCTTTTCTGTTCTCTTTTTATTATTCTTTAATACAATATCAATAGTAATTATAGCTTCTGTGCCAGCACCAGGATTTAAATTATAAAGATTTTTAGAAATTAAAGATAATCCAGCTCCTGATGCCTTAAATGATTTACAATTAGGGACGTCAATTATTAATTCATTTTTAATTCCTCTAAAAACTACTTTCGCAGTTTTAGGGATAACTAAATCATTATCTGAATGTCTAACAACCGAAATCGTATCATTTTGACCATAAAATGAAAGTGAAAAAAATAAAAGAAGTAAACTTATTTTTTTCTGCATGAGGTAGTTTATTTGCGCTCTTCTAATTTTTCGATAGCAGAATTTACAATCTTTTTATCTTTTGGAAATAACCCTTGTGATAGTAAAAAAATACCCGAAATTATCAAAACAATACTGATGAATTTTTTAATAATTAGAATGTTTTTTGGATTTAATTTATTACGTAATTGCTTTGCTAATAGTATTTTAAAAATATCAGTAATGAAATAAGTAGCAATTAAAGTGGAAAAAAAAGTAATCATTCGAGATGCTTTTAATTCTAGTTGTGGTCCAATGGTTATTAGAATAGCTAACCAAAATCCGAGAACTCCAATATTGATAAAGTTTAAGAAAAATCCTTTGATAAATAATGATACATAATTGTTTTTTTCTAATCCTGTAGCCTCTTCTTCATCGATTCCTTTTTTAGATTCTTTTCTATTTTTTACGAAAGAAATAATACCATAGGTAAGCATCACTAATCCTCCAAAAATAAATAATGCCGGATCATCTTTAATACTTTCTATCAATCGATAACTACTAAAATAAGCTATTAAAATAAAAATGATATCGGCTAAAACCACACCTAAATCAAAGATGATAGCCGCTTTAAAACCTTTTACAACACTGGTTTCTAACAGTACAAAAAATACTGGACCAATCATAAAACTTAAAAAGAAACCTAATGGTATTGCAGAAATAATGTCGTTAAGCATGGATGTATTTTAAATCGAAATTTGATGCAAATTACACAAATTTTTATTCATTTATACAAACTCTTTATTTTGCTTGTTCCACAGAACCTCCTAAAACTATTTTTTTATTAATTTGTTTGGGTTTACCATAAATTAAAATGTCGCCGCCAGCTCTTACTTTGGCATCTACTAAATCAGTTGCATAAACATCAGCTTCGCCACCAGCATTAGAGGTGATAACAGATTGATTAGTAACAAATTTTTTAGCTTCATACTTCCCTCCAGAATTTACTAAAACATCTTGATTTTTAGCTTTCCCTTCAAGGTGCATGACTGAACCATTGGCGACTCTAGCCGTTAGTTTATCAACGTCTAGATTTACTTTTATTTGTGCTCCTTCCTTGGCTTTTAAATCAAATATTGTAGATTTTAAGGTTGCTTCTGTAGCAATTCTAGATCCTTCATTAGCTTCTAATGCCTCAATTTTTTTAAAATAAACCGTTGCCGAAATATTATCTCCTTTCAATAATTTAGTTAAAGGCATTCTGATTTTTAATTCACCATTTTTATTGATTAACTCCACCTGATCGGAATCTTTTCCATTCAGTAAAACTTTAGTTTCAGTACTTTGAATTAAAATAACATCGATTTGATCAAAAGCTGTTACTTTATTGAAATCTTCAACTTTTTTTTCTGTTTGTGAAAATGCTACTGAACTGATAAATAATATACTATAGATTATTTTTTTCATGATTGTTTATTTATACAAAGCTCCCTTGACCGCGCCCGGGATAACAATTTTTATTACTAATTATTCGTTTTTTCTGATGAAAGTAAAATCTAATTGCTTCTTCACTAAATCGGCATTCTTGACTTTAACGTAAACTTCGTCGCCTAATTGCAGTAAACTCTTAGAAATTTCACCAACCAAGGCATATTGTTTTTCATCAAACGTGTAATAATCGTCTTTAATTTCACGAATTCTGCACATTCCTTCACATTTGTTAGAGACAATTTCAACATAAATTCCCCATTCGGTAACTCCCGAAATAACACCCAAAAACTCTTCGTCTTTGTGATCTTGCATGTATTTAATTTGCATGTATTTAATCGAATCGCGTTCGGCATTGGTGGCTAAACTTTCCATATTACTAGAATGCTCGCATTTTTCTTCATACACTTCTGCAGAAACCGATTTTCCGCCATCCAAATAATATTGAAGTAAACGATGTACCATTACGTCGGGATAACGTCTAATTGGCGATGTAAAATGACTGTAATAATCGAAAGCTAATCCGTAGTGACCAATGTTTTCGGTGGAATATTTGGCTTTACTCATCGTTCGAATAGCCAACGTATCGATTAAATTTTGCTCTTTCTTTCCGTTAACATCTGACATTAATTGATTTAACGATTTAGAAATATTCTTCTTTTCTCGTAAATCGATTTTATAACCAAATTTAGAAATCAAAGCTTGCATTGCAAAAAGCTTGTCTTCATTGGGTTCATCGTGAATACGATACACAAATGTTTTCTTTTGTTTTCCGATAAATTCGGCTACTTTTCTATTAGCAAGAAGCATGAATTCTTCAATCAAATGATTAGCGTCTTTCGAAACTTTAAAATAAACACCTTCAGGTTCTCCGTTTTCATCCAAATTGAATTTCACTTCCACTTTATCAAAGGAAATCGCACCATTGTTCATTCTATTTCTTCGGAGAATTTTAGCCAATTCATCCAATTTTAAAGTCGCTTCGGTAATTGCATACGATGCTTTATATTCTTTTCCAGTTAGCGATATTTCAGCAGGAATGGTAGAAGCTTTGGTTTCAATAATCACTTGTGCTTCTTCGTACGAAAAACGTTGATCTGAATTAATAACCGTTCTGCCAAACCATTGATTTAAAACAGTGGCTTTATAATCGATTTCGAAAATAGCAGAAAACGTATATTTTTCTTCGTTTGGGCGAAGCGAACAAGCAAAATTAGATAACACTTCGGGTAGCATTGGAACTACTCGATCGACTAAATACACCGAAGTCGCTCTATTATAGGCTTCCTCATCTAGAATGTTTCCTTCTTGCAAATAATGCGACACATCGGCAATATGAATTCCGATTTCGAAGTTGCCATTTTCTAATTTTTTAAACGATAAGGCATCGTCAAAATCTTTGGCATCTTTTGGATCGATGGTAAATGTTAACGTATCGCGCATATCGCGACGTTTGGCAATTTCTTCGGGATGAATCGCAGTATCTAATTTTTGTGCAAAAACTTCTACTTCAATTGGAAAATCATAAGGTAAACCATATTCAGCAAGAATCGCATGAATTTCGGTATTATGCTCACCAGGTTTTCCTAATACTTTAATGACCGAACCAAATGGCGAATCGGCTTTTTTTGGCCAATCTTCAATTTTAACTACGACTACATCTCCGTTTTCGGCACCGAAATATTTGTCTTTCGGAATAAAAATATCGGTATACATTTTAGCATTGGCAGTTGATACAAAAGCAAAATTCTTTTGAATATCAATAACACCAACGAATTCGGTTTTACTTCGTTCCAAAACTTCAATGACTTCGCCTTCGGGCTTTTTACCACGACGACGGTTGTATACATAGACTTTAACTTTGTCTTTGTCTAAAGCGTGATTCAAATTGTTAGTCGGAATAAAAACATCATCTTCAAATTCGTCGCAAATAAAATAAGCGGTTTTTCGGGACGTCATGTCAATGGTTCCTTCGTAATAATCTTGACTTACTGCTTTAACTAGATATTTTCCTGGTTCACTTTCAATGATAACCTTTTGTGCAGCAAGAATTTTTAAATCTTTAATAATTTCGTTTCTGCTTTTAGTATCGTTCAGTTCAAGAACAGCACATATTTGCTTATAATTGAAAGGTTTATTTGCGTTTTGTGATAGTATTTTTAAAATCTTTTCAGAGAACGTTTTCTCTTTTTTTCCAAACTTTTTTGGGAATTTACTCATAATTCAGTTGTAATAAAGTTTAAAATTAGTGAATAGAAATTAGTAAATAGTGAATAGAGGAAAGATTTATCGAAAATATAACTTTTGTACTTTTATAAAAAAATTAAAATGATAGAATTTCAAACCATAGCAACGTTTAATTTTCCGCATGAAATTATTGTTTTAAAATCTATTTTAAAACATGAAGGAATTTTGTTTTTGTTTCAAAATGAGAATTTAGTTTCGGTAAATCCGATGGCAAGTTATGCTTATGGGGGAATCCAGTTAAAAGTACATCCGAATGATTTTGAAAAAGTACAAGATATTTTAAATAACTTAAATACCAATTTAGAAATTGTATAGTCTATTTTCTTTTCTCTAAATTTTGAAAGTTTTCAACATTTATTTAAAACAACAAAAAGAAATTTTTAATTTAAATTAATTTATGATGTTTATTATAGCGTGTTAATTTGTGCAATAACTTTAAATTTTAAAACTTGATTTTCTAGTTATACTTTTTTATACCGATTTATCAACACGTTTTTAAAATGATAAAAAGCTCATTTTAAGCATAAATTTACAAGTAATAAACAATTGTTAATAAATAAAAAAAAAAAAAATGTAAATAACTTTTAGTTTTAATTTCTGTTTAAAAACTATAAAAAAGTTTTGATAACTTTTCTAAAAAAAAGCGAAACTAAATTTGATTTTTTAATTTCAATTTTTGATTACAAATTATACTAATATCACCAAAAAAAACTTCTAATATTCTATACAAAGTTGTTAACAAACGATGTTAATTTAAAGTTAACTGAATATCAATGAATTGTAAATCGCTGTTAACATATAAAAAATTTAACATTTATATTAAATAAAATGCAATGATTTTCAATTACTTATAAAAACATTTTAGTATCGTAAAATCGTTATATCAAGAAAATCAATCGGTTATATTTTTATTAAAATTGAAACTATATCCTAATTAGTTTGATTAAATTTGTAAACACAACTACATAAAAAAGTATTATGAAAATTTCTATTGGAAACGACCATGCCGGTCCAGATTACAAAAAAGCTATTGTTGATTTTTTAACTAAAAAAGGATATGAAATTATTAACCACGGAACCAATACTTTTGATAGTGTAGACTATCCCGATTTTGGGCATCCCGTAGCTCAAGATGTCGAATCTGGAAAAGTCGAATTCGGAATTGTAATTTGTGGCTCTGGAAATGGAATTGCGATGACGGTAAACAAACATCAAGGAATTCGTGCAGCGCTTTGTTGGACCAAAGAAATTTCGGCGCTAGCGCGCCAGCATAATAATGCGAACGTGGTAAGTATCCCGGCGCGATTTACATCAATTCAGCAAGCCGTTGAAATTGTAGATACGTTTTTAAATACCCAATTCGAGGGCGGAAGACATGCTATTCGTGTAAATAAAATTAGTTGTTAATATTTTGGGACACCATCACGAACACCATCACGAAGCACAAGGTAAAAATCTTGTGTATTCTATTTTACTCAATCTTTCGATTACGGTTGCTCAATTAGTCGGCGGAATAATCTCCGGAAGTTTGGCTTTAATTTCGGATGCACTTCATAATTTCTCGGATGTGCTTTCTCTCGGATTTAGCTACATAGCCCACAAACTTTCTCGTAAAAAAGCTACCGAAAACCAAACCTTTGGTTATAAAAGAGCCGAATTAATTGCGGCTTTTGTAAATGCCTTAGCCTTAATTGTTGTGGCTTTGTTTTTAATGTATGGCGCTATGGAACGTTTTTATAATGTTCATATTATAAAACCAGATTTGGTAATTTGGTTGTCTATTTTAGGAATTGTAGTCAACGGAGGATCGGTTTTATTATTACAAAAGGATGCCGAACACAATATTAATATGAAATCGGCTTACCTGCATTTATTAACCGACATGATGGCGTCTGTTGCCGTTTTGGTTGGCGGTTTATTGATGAAGTATTTTGGATGGTTTTGGGTGGATAGCGTTTTAACCATTTTAATAGGTATTTATCTTATTGTGGTGGGTTATGATTTATTAAAAACAGCAACCAAAATGCTCATGCTTTTTACACCAGAAGCAATTAGTATCAAAGAAATTGTTGAAGAAGTTGCAAAAATTCCCAATGCAGGAACATTGCACCACATTCATATTTGGAATTTAAACGATGACGAGTTGCATCTTGAAGCACATTTAGATTGTTCAAAAGACATAAAAATTAGTGAGTTTGATACTATATTACATCAAATAGAAGTGGTGCTTTTAGAGAAATTCCACATCAATCACATCAATATCCAACCCGAATTTAAAAAAGAAGATTCCAAAGAAACCATTGTTCAAGATTAATAAAGAATAGTAGATGACCAACATAAATTTCATTCAAAGCCAAGTAAACACTACACCCAAAAACATTGAAGCAACCCTAAAATTACTTTCAGAAGATTGTACCATTCCTTTTATTTCGCGTTACCGAAAAGACCAAACGGGAAATCTAGATGAGGTGGTTATCGAACAAATTGCCAAACTTTCTAAACACTATGATGAAATTGTTAAACGCAAAGAAAGCATTTTAAAAACCATTGAAGAACAAGGGCAACTAACACCTGAATTAAAATCTAAAATTGAAAAATCATTCGATTTACAGGAAATTGAAGATTTGTATTTGCCGTATAAAAAGAAGAAAAAAACACGTGCCGATGTAGCTCGTGAAAACGGTTTAGAACCATTGGCAAAATTAATTTTAGCTCAAAAAAATGATGATGTTGATTTTCTTTCAACACAATACATCAATAAAAACGTAAAAAACGAAGAAGAAGCTTTGCAAGGCGCAAGAGACATTGTTGCCGAATGGATAAATGAAAATATTGTTGTTCGTCAGAGTTTGAGACGATTGTATAACAAAAAAGCAATCATTGAAGCTAAAGTAGTAAAAAAGAAAGCGGAAGAAGAAGCGGCGCAAAAATTTTCTCAGTATTTTGATTGGGCAGAACCCTTATCTAAAACCCCATCCCATCGATTATTAGCTATGCTTCGTGCAGAAAATGAAGGTTTTATTAAAATTAAAATCGAAACCGATATTGATGAAACCTTTGATTTGATCGATCAAATTATAATCAAAAACAGCAACAGCCCTTCAATTTCTCACGTTCAATTAGCGATTGAAGACAGTTACAAAAGATTATTAAATCCCGCTATTTCAAACGAAACGTTACAAGAAGCCAAAGCCAAAGCTGATATTAAAGCAATTGATGTTTTTGCCGGAAATTTGAGTCAGTTGTTGTTAGCGCCACCCTTGGGAGAAAAACGAATTTTAGCCATCGATCCGGGCTATCGAAGCGGTTGCAAGATTGTTTGTTTGGATGAAAAAGGCGATTTATTATACAACGAAACGATTTATCCACACCAACCTCAAAACGAAACGGCCATGGCGATGAAAAAGATAAAGTCGATGGTGAATGCCTACAATATTGAAGCCATTTCTATTGGCAACGGAACCGCCAGTCGCGAAACCGAATTTTTCATTAAGAAAATAGCTTTTGATAAGCCTGTTCAAGTTTTTGTGGTTTCAGAAGCTGGAGCATCGGTCTATTCGGCGAATAAAATTGCACGTGACGAATTTCCAAATTACGACGTAACCGTTCGTGGTTCGGTTTCTATCGGAAGACGACTTTCCGATCCTTTGGCGGAGTTGGTGAAAATCGACCCAAAATCGATAGGAGTGGGGCAATACCAACACGATGTTGACCAAACTAAATTAAAAGAAGAATTGGATACGGTTGTGGTACGTTGTGTAAATTCGATTGGCATTAACATCAACACCGCCAGTAAATCGTTGTTGAGTTATGTGAGTGGCATAGGAGAGAAGATGGCCGAAAATATTGTGGCGTATCGTTCGGAAAATGGTCCTTTTGAAGACCGAAAACAAATTAAAAAAGTACCGCGTTTGGGAGAAAAAGCTTATCAACAAGCGGCTGCTTTCGTTCGAATTCACAACGGCAAAAATCCTTTGGATAATTCGGCGGTGCATCCAGAAGCTTATCCAATAGTAGAAAAAATGGCTAAAGATTTGAAGATATCAGTCAACGAATTGATTGCTAATAAAGAGAAAATCGCTTTAATCCAACCCGAAAAATACACCAATGAAACTATTGGAATTCTCGGAATCAAAGACATTTTAAAAGAATTAGTAAAACCAGGATTAGATCCAAGAAAAGCGGCTAAGGTTTTTGAATTTGATCCCAATGTCAAAACGATAAAAGACGTTCGAGCCGGAATGATTTTATCTGGAATTGTTAACAACATTACCGCTTTTGGCTGTTTTGTAGATATTGGTGTTAAAGAAAGTGGCTTAGTGCACATTTCACAACTCAAAGCAGGTTTTGTCTCCGATGTGAATGAAGTGGTGAAATTGCATCAACATGTTCAAGTAAAAGTCGTTGAGGTGGATGAAGATCGAAAACGCATTCAGTTGACGATGATACTTTAAAATACAAAAAATCCCAAACTTCAAAATAAATTGAAATTTGGGATTTTTAATATTGGAATTTTAAAAAAAGTTATTCTTTAGTTTCTTCTTCTTTTTTAGTAACAGCAGGCTGATCATCTTGTTGCGCTGCTTTTTTAAATTCTTTCACACCAGAACCCAATCCTTTCATTAATTCTGGAATTTTTTTACCTCCAAAAAGTAGTACAACAACAACAACAATAAGCATTACGTGCATTGGCGTAAGCTCTAAAAATATGGTTAAAAAGTTCATAGTTTCAATAATTTAAAATTATAATGTGCAAATGTAGAAAATATTTGAATAAGAGCGCAAGAATTTAGCGTTAAAGAACGTTAAAAAGCCAACCGAGGTTTAGAACTAATTTCTATATTTGTATAATAATCAAATTCATGTCTGAAAAACGCCTCAAAAAACAGCTTTTAAAAAAGAAACTCTTCGCAAAAAACCGCTTAGTGATTTTGAACGAAGACACTTTTGAAGAAATTTTTTCTTTAAAGTTGACTTTGATGAATGTTTTTGTCGTGGCTTCCATCGGAGCCATTTTGATTATTACGGTTACAACCTACATCATTGCCTTTACGCCTTTACGCGAATATATTCCGGGATACACGTCAACCAAACTCAAGAAAGACGCTACTGAATTGGCATTAAAATCGGATTCACTCGAATTTGCCATCAAAAAAAACGAATTGTATTTAGAATCGATTAAGAAGGTTTTGAACGGAAATTTGCAATATGCCAAAGTCAATAAAGATTCTATTTTAGCTATTAAAGAAGATACGTTACCCGATTTGCAATTGACCGCAACCGAATCGGAATTAAAGCTTAGACAACAGGTAGCCGACGAAGAAGAGAAAGCCAAAGAGCATTTACAAAAGAAAAAAGAGAAAAGAAAATAGAATATGTCTATTAAATCATTTGCGGCCAAACTATTTGCCAAGTCTGTTCATAAAAAAACTCAAAAATGGGCTTCCAATCCTACAGAAACCCAACAAAAAGTGTTTTTTGATTTGATCCGTCAAGCGGAAAACACGCAGTTTGGAAAAGACCATGATTTTGCCAACATCAAAACCACCGAAGATTTTGCACAGCAGGTTCCCATTCGCGATTACGAAGCATTAAAACCCTATGTAGATCGCGTGGTCAATGGCGAAGATAACATTCTTTGGAAAGGAAAACCGCTATATTTTGCTAAGACTTCAGGAACGACTTCGGGCGCGAAATACATTCCGTTAACTAAAGAATCGATGCCGTTTCATATTGAAGCCGCTCGAAATGCCATTCTCAATTACATTCATGAAACAGGTAAAGCCGATTTTGTAGAGGGTAAAATGATTTTCTTGCAAGGAAGTCCGATTTTAGAAGAAAAAAACGGCATCAAACTCGGGCGACTTTCCGGAATTGTAGCGCATTTTGTTCCGAAATATTTACAAAAAAACCGCATGCCCAGTTGGGAAACCAATTGTATTGACGATTGGGAAACCAAAGTGGATGCTATTGTTGAAGAAACAATTCGTGAAGATATGGCGGTCATTTCGGGAATTCCATCGTGGGTGCAAATGTATTTCGAAAAACTACACGAAAAAGGAGGAAAGCCTGTTGGAGAACTCTTCAAAAACTTCAATTTGTTTATTTATGGTGGTGTGAATTACGAACCGTATCGCGCTAAATTTGAAAATCTAATAGGAAGAAAAGTCGATTCAATTGAACTTTTTCCAGCTTCCGAAGGATTTTTTGCCTATCAAGATTCGCAAAACGAAAAAGGAATGTTGTTGCTGTTGAATTCGGGAATTTTTTATGAATTTATAAAATCAGAAGAATTCTTTACGGAAAATCCTAAGCGCTACACGATTGGTGAAGTGGAATTGGATGTGAATTATGTTTTAATCATTTCTACCAACGCCGGATTATGGGGGTATAATATTGGCGACACCATTCAGTTTACGAGTTTGAAACCGTATCGTGTAATCGTTTCGGGTAGAATTAAGCATTACATTTCGGCATTTGGTGAGCACGTTATCGGAAAAGAAGTCGAACACGCGTTACAACAAGCGATGGAAAACACCAGCATTCGGGTGAATGAATTTACAGTAGCACCACAAATTGCTCCAGCAACCGGATTGCCCCATCACGAATGGTTCATAGAATTTGAAAACGAACCCAATAATTTAGAGGAATTTGCGTTAACCATTGATCATGCAATGCGCCAACAAAATGTGTATTACGATGATTTAATAGTGGGAAAAGTATTGCGAACCTTGGTGATTACTAAAGTTGCTAAAAATGGTTTTCAAGAATATATGAAATCTTTAGGTAAATTAGGAGGACAAAACAAGTTGCCACGATTGTCTAATGATAGAAAAATTGTGGATTTATTAAAAACAGAATAGAAAAAAAATGCAAGAAAAAAGACTTTGGCTCTTATTTATTTTAGTTAGTTTTTCGATTTCCGCTCAAATAAAAGGCGTTGTAAAAGATAGCCTTTCAGGAAAACCCATTTCGTATGCGAACATTTGGGTAGAAAATGAAAACATCGGAGTGAGCTCTGAAGAGGATGGCACTTTTTCTATCAATACCATCAAAACCAAAAATCTGGTTGTTTCTGCTTTAGGTTATGAAAAAAAAGTGGTAAAGGCTTCCGTTGTCAATGTGGTAAATTTGAACCCAAAATCATTACAATTAGAAGAAGTCGTTGTAACTAATAAACTGCAAACTAAAAGTATTGAAATAGGGAAAAGTAAATCACCAATTTACCAAGCTTTTGATAATGGTCCGCGAATTGACGTTAAATTTTTCCCGTATTATACCAAATATAAAAGCACCAGAAATATCAAGCAAGTTACTGTTGAAACTGATAGTAAGATAGATGATGCCTCCATAAAAATTCACTTTTATAGCGTTGGTGAAAATGGATTTCCTGGGAGAGAATTACTAGCAAAAGATTTTATTACTACGGTAAAAAAAGGAGTTAAAAAGAATATCTTTTCTATTGCAGATTTTAATTTAAGAATTCCAAAAAAAGGACTCTTTGTTGGGTTTGAAAAATTAATCATCGAAAAGAATAAAGTCGAAACAACGGTGACCGATTACAATTCGAATACCACTTCTATCAAAAAAAGTTATTTCCCATTGGTTTTGTACAATTTTGAAGAGCGTGATTTTATCTTTTCTTTTTCTGGTGGAAAATGGAATAAAGATATGAAGTATGACAATAAGGGATTACCAATTAAAATGATGGTTTATGAACCAGCAATTAATCTAATCCTAACCAACTAAACTACAAAATCAGTATATTTGCTGGTTAGAAAACAAAATTTAATGAAGGAAATTAAAAACATTTCGCGTTCTCGAGCGCAAGAATCGTCGGCGGCTATCGAACGATTGTACATTACCATGAGACATTTATTTAACAGGGGTTTTTATAAACCAATGGGTGTTTCAGGAGACACATTAAGAGAAGCTCTTCTCGAATTAAGACCAGAAATTTACGGAAGTATTGCAGAAGAAAAAGTAGAACTCAACGGGTTGCTTTATGTTATAGAACGACTTCCCGTGGGTATTGAAGAATGCCGATACATCAATTTAACTTCAGAAGAAGGCTACTCTAAATCGCATTTTAAAGCGATTATTCCGCCCAAAAGAAAAAGAAATTGTTACCGAATTGACGAAGAACAAATGAACGTTGAAATTACTCGTGGTCGATCTGACATTTACGATATTTTAACGCATTTGACTTTTATTTTTATAGAATCTCACAAGATCAAAGACCGTGTTCTAATTGATGACGAAGGCAGAATTTCTCGTGATTGGCAAAAATTAGAACAAGCAGCTTTGCAAGCCAAAAAACTAAGTCAGGTTGAAAAAGAAAAAGCCATTTCTCATGCAGCCAATGTGTTGGGAAGAACTTTTGCAGAGGTTTTGAGTATTTACGATGCTTTTGGAACTTCTGAAAAACCAGACCGATTTTTACATGTAATCTATTGGTTAGGGAAGTTAGCTATTGAAGAAGTGGTTGATAATAACAAAAGAACCATTACGTTCAGCCCTATTTTAAGAGAACGATTAGGTCATCATATTCATGGAGAAATTTGGGCGACCAATATTAAAGAAGTTTTAAACGAAAATAATTTATTGGATAGACCAATTCATGTAATCAGTGCCAACATGCACTCGGTGATGAATTCTATTTTTGCTGCACATGTTCACAAAGGAAAACTAAAAGATAAAACGGATTTCTTTATTTACGAAGAATTAAGCAAGCAAGGCGCACATGATGTGAGAGACAAAGTCGAAGCCTTTGCATTGCAACACGGAATGATGTCTTTGCCAGATCGTTCAGGAACCAATATTGATGTTCAAATTTTTGATACAGCCAAAATAGACTGGTCAAAATCTAGTTTTCCAAAAGCGAATGTTAGTAAAGAAAAGCCCGTAATTATTGTTATGGACTATGCGTTTGGAGAGCAAGCCTATGAAACCATTGACGAATTATTAAAGCCTTTTAAAAAAGGAGCCAATACACTTTTTTTAAATGTAGAATCGGTTTCGATTATGGGCAAAGCGGGAATTCTTCAAGGAGGAAAGGGCGATATTATGATTCCCAATGCCCATATCAATGAGGGAACAGCAGACAATTATTTTTTCAATAATGAATTAACGGCGAGTATGTTTGTTGGAAACGAAATTCCTGTTTTCGCCGGACCAATGGTTACGGTACTTGGAACTTCATTGCAAAATAAAGATTTATTAAAATTCTTCCACGAATCGACTTGGGGCGCTATCGGACTAGAAATGGAAGGTGCTTATTATCAAAAAGCCATCCAATCGGCTTCTAAAATTAGAAAAAGCATTCATCCCGATGTAAAAGTTAGGTATGCGTATTATGCTTCGGATAATCCTTTAGAGACCGGAAGCACATTGGCATCGGGTGGTTTAGGAACTACTGGAGTAAAGCCAACATATTTAATTACAATCAAAATATTAGAACAAATCTTCAATGTAAAATAAAAATTATGAGTACAGACAATCAAAATATTCCTGAGGAAATCGATTTAGGAGTATTATTAAAAAAAATTAATGGTTTTTTTGGAACTATTTCTTTTTCAATTTTTAAAGGAATATTGTTTTTAAAGAAAAACATCTTAATTTTACTAGCCTTATTGTTTTTAGGAGGAACTCTCGGTTATTTGTTAGATAAAGACACTACAAATTATGAAAGTGAAATTATTGTTTCACCAAATTTAGGAGGAACCGATTATTTATACGCCAAAATTGAACTTCTTAAATCTAAATTAGGTGAAAATGACACAACTTTTTTTAATTCAATTGGAATCAAGAATCCAAAAAAAATAACAAAAATCCACATAGAACCTATAGTAGATATTTATACGTTTGTTAATAATTCTACATCAGCAGCAAGCGCTCAAAACACTCAAAATTTTGAGCTGATGAAGTTATTAGCTGAAAGTAGCGATATAAATAAGGTTATAAAAGATAATATAACTAGTAAGAATTATCCACATCATAAAATTCAAGTGGTTACATCTTCTAAAACCTCAAAGAATGAATTGATTAAACCATTATTAAAATTTTTAAATACAGATGAATTTTTAAATAAGATTTTAGCTATTTCTAAAGATAACATCAAAATAAAGATGAAGAAAAATGAGGAGTTGATTTCACAAACAGATTCATTAATTAAAATTTTAACCATTAATCTTTCTAAAAATCAAAAAGGCTCAAATTTGGTCTATAATAATGAAAATAATCAATTTAATTCAATGTTTGAAATGAAGAATAATTTGATTAATGAAATAGCGCATCAAAAAATAGAGTTGGTAAATATTGATACTTTTATTAAAGACATTAGCACAGTAATTAATATCAAGAACACTAAAGGAACAAACGGAAAAATGAAATTTATCACTCCAATTTTATTTGTTTTTCTGTTTGTTTTTATAAATATTTTTCTATTATTCTATAAAAAACAAGCTGCAAAACTTAATAAATAAAAATATGAAAGGAATCATTTTAGCAGGAGGTTCAGGAACCAGATTGCATCCGCTTACCTTGGCGGTGAGCAAACAGCTTATGCCAATTTATGACAAACCAATGATTTACTACCCTTTGTCAACTTTGATGTGGGCAGGAATTAACGAAATTTTAATCATTTCAACACCTCATGATTTACCGTTGTTTCAACAACTTTTAGGCGATGGTAAAAAATTAGGCTGTCGATTTGAATATGCCGTTCAAGAACATCCCAATGGATTAGCAGAAGCATTCATCATAGGAAAAGAATTTGTTGGTGGCGATAAGGTAGCTTTAATTCTCGGAGATAACATTTTTTATGGTACAGGATTAGGTAGAATGTTGCAAAATAACAACGATCCCGATGGCGGAATTATTTATGCCTATCATGTGCACGATCCAGAACGATATGGAGTAGTTGATTTTGACAAAGAAGGAAAAGTACTCTCGATTGAGGAAAAACCAGAGCATCCAAAATCAAATTTTGCGGTTCCAGGAATCTATTTCTATGACAATTCGGTAATAGAAATTGCTGCAAATATTGCTCCAAGCCATAGAGGAGAATTAGAAATTACGGACGTTAATAAAGAGTATTTAAAACGCGGAAACCTTAAAGTTAGCATTTTAGATAGAGGAACAGCTTGGTTAGATACAGGAACTTTTCAATCATTAATGCAAGCGGGTCAGTTTGTGCAAGTTATTGAAGAACGTCAAGGTTTAAAAATTGGAGCTATCGAAGAAGCCGCCTACAAAATGGGATTTATAGACGCAGACCAATTAAAAGCTTTAGCGACACCTTTACTAAAAAGTGGTTATGGAGTTCATTTGATGAGTTTACTTCAAGAATAGCAAGAAAAATTATAAACAGACAAAAACACTAATCAATTATTTTAAATTTGATTTTTGAAATTGTCATTGAAATTGTCATTGATAATGATTTTTACAGAAACAAAATTAAAAGGCTGCTTTACAATAGAACCCAAAATAATTCGTGATGATCGCGGTTATTTTATGGAAAGTTTTAACGAAAGAACATTTGAAAATGGAATAGGGCAAAGGATTCATTTTGTGCAAGACAACCAGTCTTTTTCATCAAAAGGGGTTTTAAGAGGTTTGCATTATCAATGTGGTGAATTCGCTCAAGCTAAGTTGGTTAGAGTACTTCAAGGCGAAGTGCTCGATATAGCGGTAGATATTCGTCCAGATTCCGAAACGTATGGACAATATGAATCGGTTATACTTTCGGCAGAGAGACAAAATCAATTTTTTGTTCCTAGAGGTTTTGCTCATGGATTTTTGGTTTTGAGTGAAACAGCAACATTCTTCTATAAATGCGATAATTTTTATAACAAAGAAGGCGAAGGCGGAATAATTTTTAATGATCCTGAAATCAATATTGATTGGCAATTTGAATTCGAAAGACTAATCATTTCAGAAAAAGATCAGATTCTTCCGACACTTTCCAACGCAAAAAAAATATGGTAGTTTTAGTTACGGGTGCCAAAGGTCAATTAGGACAAGCGATACAATTTATTTCTGAAAAACATTCAGATATCGATTTTGTTTTTTGTGATTCTTCAACTCTAGATATCACGAATTTAAATAATATTCAACAAGTTTTTAAACAAGTTAAGCCAAACTATTGTATCAATGCCGCGGCCTACACCGCTGTTGATAAAGCAGAAAGTGAACCAGAAAAAGCATATTTAATCAATGTAACAGGAGCTAAAAATTTAGCGCAGGTTTGCAAGCAAAACAATACTGTTTTACTTCACGTTTCTACCGATTTTGTGTTCGATGGGGATTACTCTAAACGGTCTCCTGGAGTGCAGTCGACAGGCTATTCTGAAGAAGATATTCCAAACCCAACCGGAGTTTACGGACAAACAAAATTGGATGGAGAAAAAGCCATTCAAGAAATATTTGACAATTATTTTATCATTAGAACTTCTTGGGTGTATTCGCAATTTGCCAATAATTTCATGAAAACAATGATTCGATTGGGAACAGAAAGAGATAGCTTATCTGTAGTAAACGACCAAGTAGGAACCCCAACAAACGCCGTTGATTTAGCAGACGTTTTAGTTAAGATTATTTTAACTCACAACTCACAACTCACAACTCACAATTATGGAATCTACAATTTCTCTAACGAAGGACAATGTTCTTGGTACGACTTTGCCCAAAAAATATTTGAAATAAATAATATTACAATAGATTTAAAACCCATTCCCACATCAAGTTATCCCACACCAGCCCAACGACCTGCTTTTAGCGTGTTAAACAAAGCTAAGATTAAAAAAGTATTTGACCTACAGATTGATAATTGGGAAGACAGTTTGAAAAAGATTTAAAAAGAGCTGATCAATAGTTAACAAAAATATCGCTTGAAAAAACATAAAATTCTTATCGCATTTGTACTGCTTAATTTCTCCCTTGCTTTTAGTCAAAAAGCGAACAAGATTATTATAGAAAATACAGATTTTGCTGATATTAATGAGATTGAATTACCCAATGCTACTTTGCTCACAGGAAACGTAAGAGTGAATCACGATGGCATCATCATGACTTGTAATAAAGCCTATTTTTTCAAAGATGAAAATTACATTAAAGCCTTTGGTGAAGTCGAAATGATTCAAGGCGACACCTTACATTTAAATAGCAAATATGTAGAATATAATGGCAATCTTAAAAAAGCTTTTGCTTCAGGCAATGTTATCATGCGTTCTCCAGAGTCAACCATGTCAACGGATACTATTTATTTTGACCGAAATTCACAAGAGGCTTATTTTAATTCAAACGGAACGATAGTTAATAAAAACAACACCCTAAAAAGTAAAGCGGGAAGGTATTATGTTAAGGAAAAAAAATACCAGTTTTTAACGTCGGTGGTATTAACCAATCCCGAATACACCATTAAATCGAACCATTTAGATTATTTTACAAGTAACGGGGGTTCTTATTTAAAAGGACCATCAACAATAACGGGGAAAGATAATTTCATCTATACTGAAAATGGATTTTATAACAGCAAGAAAAATACTGGACATTTTTTACGAAAGTCGTATATAAAATACAAAGACAGATTAATAGAAGGGGATAGTTTGTATTACGACAGGAAAAAAGAATTTGCTTCTGGAACCAATAATGTTAAAATCACCGATTCTATAAACAAAGCCATCATTTGCGGGCATTATGGTGAAGTTTTTAAAAACAAAGATTCTTTATTTATGACCAAACACGCCTCGGTTCGTTATTTAATAGAAAAAGATTCCATGTTCATTCATGCCAAAAAAATAATTGTAACCGGAAAAACAGGCGAGAGAAAAGTAACAGGATTTAATAATGTTCGTTTTTTCAAAACCGATTTAAGTGGTAAATGCGATTCCCTAAATTCAGATCAAAAAATAGCGCTAACTAAATTAATCGGAAAACCTATACTTTGGAATTTTGAAAACCAAATGACCGGCGACGTGATGCATTTAATCGGAAATAATAAAACCGAAAAGCTCGATTCACTCAAAGTGCTCAACAATACGTTCATTATTTCTAAGGATACTATAGGTGCTGGTTTTAATCAGATAAAAGGACTTAATTTATATGGTAAATTCAAAGATAATAAACTCTATGAAGCCGATGTCGTTAAAAATACAGAAGTTGTCTATTACATGCGTAATGACAAAAACGAACTCATAGGCATCAATAAAAACGTAAGTAGTAGAATAAATATGACGATGGACGATAAAAGTAAAATAGATACCATTACTTTTTTTGATAGTGTAGATGGTGATATTTATCCCGATAAAGATTTACCCGAAAACGCTCGAAAATTACGCGGATTTATTTGGCGTGGCGACGAACGAATTAAAACTAAAGAAGATATTTATCCGCCAGATGAAGTCGATTTAGATAAAACTATTGTAGCAGAGAGTAATGCTAAATTCGAGAAAGAAAAAGGTATTCGGGAAATTGAAAACAATAAATTAGAAAATCATATTAATGGCGATGATTTCTATGAAGAGATTTTTAGGAAGTATAACAATCATATAATTATTGATAAAAATGGAGTTTTGATGCTAGTTAGAAACAAAAAATTTATGTTTCCAGCAGAAGCAAATTCTTCTTCATCGTATAAAAAAAATCATCCAAAATATAAAAACGAATTAAAACTAAATATAAAAATTTGGGACTGGAACACTATGCCAGGAAAAAAATATGATGGAGGCTTATTTAAAGGTAAGGAAGAAATAATAGAAATAGAAACGTCAAAAAAAGACTATTTAACTTATGAAGAAATCTTTAAATTATACGATAACCGATTTGTAATCGACCGAAATGGAATGGAATTGTTAGTAAAAAACGGTAAGTTTAAATTTCCCTCAGATGAAAAGGCTATAAATAATTTAAAAAATAAATACCCTCAATATAGAAAGGTAGTAAAAATAAACCAAGTTTTATGGGACTGGAAAACAATGCAGTTTGGACCATATGATGGCGGCTTATTTAATGGAAACGATGAAGAGTAGGAAAATTTCTTTTTTAAGACAGTAATTTCAACACATTATGATAAAAAAATTAGAATGGGATAGTGATTTTTTTGGAATCGAAATTGGTGAATATTTTCATGAAGAGAAAATAGCTGAAAGTAATTTTGATGAATTCGAACTCATATATGTAAAATCAGAAATTTATAATTCTTTAGAAATAAAAAATTTTGAAAACACTTTTTCAGAAACAAAATTAATTTTCGCAAAAGAGTTAAAGCAACATAATAATACAAACGAGAACATTTTTTCTTTCAAACAAATAAAAGTTGATAAATCTTTGATTTATGAATTAGCTTTTGAAAGCGGAAAATTTAGCAGATTTAATTTAGATCCAAATTTTCAAAACGGTAAGTTCCACGAACTATACAAATTATGGATAGATAACTCTATTTCAAATGTTTTTGCAGATGATTTGTTAGTTTATTTGGAGAAAGATGAGATAGTAGGATTTATTACCTATAAAACACAAAATGATACAGCTACAGTTGGTTTGGTTGCTGTAAACCAAAATTATCAAGGAAAAGGAATAGGAAGTCAATTGTTAAAAGCAGTAGAGTACAACCTAATTAATAATTCTATTAAAACATTATTAATACCTACACAGCAAATAAATGAAATCGCTTGCAATTTTTATAAAAAGCAAGGATATAGTATAAATGAAACATTATTTATTAAACATTATTGGAAAAAATGATACCATTCAACAAACCTTATCTAACAGGAAAAGAAACCGAATATATTGAAGATGCAGTAAAATCTGGAAAAATATCTGGAAATGGGATTTATACAAAAAAATGTCAAGACTACTTTGAAAAAAAATATGGTTTTAAAAAATGTTTATTGACAACATCATGTACAGATGCTCTTGAAATGGCTGCAATATTAATTAATATTCAACCTGGAGATGAAGTTATAATGCCTTCGTATACATTTGTATCAACCTCTAATGCCTTTGTACTTAGAGGCGCAAAGATAATATTTGCAGACTCGAAAAAAGATAATCCCAATATAGACGAGAATTTAATAGAAGCATTAATTACACCAAAAACAAAAGCCATAGTTCCCGTACATTATGCCGGAGTTGCCTGCAACATGGATGTAATTATGGATATTGCTAATCGACACAATTTATTTGTAATTGAAGATGCTGCACAAGCTATAGAAAGTTATTACATTAGTAAAGATGGAGTTACAAAGCCACTTGGATCAATTGGACATTTGGCGGCTTTTTCATTCCATGAAACTAAAAATATTATATCAGGTGAAGGTGGGATGTTAGCAATTAACGATGAATCTTTTAGTGATAGAGCTGAAATAATATGGGAAAAAGGAACCAATCGTTCCGCTTTTTTTAGAGGTTCTGTCGACAAATACGGGTGGGTAGATATTGGCAGTTCATTTTTACCTTCTGAAATTATTGCCGCTTTTTTATGGGCTCAACTAGAAAATATTGAAAAAATACAACTAAAAAGAAAACAACTTTGGGATTGTTACAACGTTAAATTAGAATCTTGGTCAAAAGCAAATGATATTTTGTTGCCAGTAATACCAAATTATGCTACAAATAATGCTCATATGTTTTATTTAATTTGCAATAGTTTATCTCAAAGAACACAATTAATCCAATCTTTAAAAGAAAATAACATATTAGCTGTTTTTCATTATTTAAGTTTACACACCAGTCCTTTTTACAAAGAAAAACATGATGGTAGAGTTTTAATCGAAACCGATAGATATACCGATTGTTTAGTTAGATTGCCTTTATTTTATGAGTTAGATGTTGAATCAGTAATTAATGCAATTGTATAAGAAAATTAATGAAAACACTTTTTATTAATGAAAGTTTAATTGCAGGCGGTATCGAAACATTTATGGTAAGATTAGCAGCAAACAACATTTCTAATCAAACAAAGATCAATTTTTTATTATTAAAACGAAATTATGACACAGAACTTTATCAACAATTGTGTCAATATTCAAATGTTTATTTTTGGGATGATTTTGTCTATTTTCCAAAATATATTACTAATAAATTGCCGTCGGTTTTAAAAATGTTATTGCCTGTTAAAAAGCGAAAACTTATTAATGAAATTCTTATTGATTTAAATCACATTCATGTCCCAGATACCAATGCATTGTTTTTCTTAAGCAGATTTTCTAATGTTAAAAAAAACATGAAATTATCATTTTCGTTGGGTATATATCATATTAACGAGTACAATATTTTAAAATACAAGAAAGTTTATTTTATTAGAAAATTAATAAATTTCATTAAATCTGTAGAGAGTAAAAATTTTCTTTTTTTTAATGAAATATCAAGAGATACATATTCAGAATTATATAAATTAAATAATAATGAATCATATTTAGCTCCTATTGGAATTGAACTAAAGAATAATAATAACAATTGTGTTGGAAAAAAAAACGTGCGTATTGTTTCTGTTGGAAGATTATCTCCTTGGAAAACATATAATTATCACATGATTGAGGTTATTAACAACTGGAAGAGTGAAGAATATAAGATTTATTATGAAAATTATGGTGATGGAGTTGAAAGAGACAACTTAGAACGGAAGGTAAAAGACTTAAATCTCGAAGAAAGAATAAAATTTTACCCATCCATTAAGTATAGTGATTTTTCTAAAACAATATCCGATTCTTTACTTTTCATTGGCGCAGGAACAGCACTAATTGAGGCTTCAGCAGAAGGTATTCCGGCATTAATTGGTATTGAAAATCATGATAAATCAGACCCAAGAACATATGGTTTTCTGCATGATTTTACAACCTATTCTTATCAAGAAAAAGAATTAAAATACGAAATGAAAGACATTGCTTTCTATATATTTAAATTACTAAACATGACTACAGATCAATATGAAGCAGAATGTAAACTAGCAAAAAAAAGAGCGCATGATTTCGGAATAAATAAGACGGTAAAAGTGTTTAATGAAATGGTCTTAGAAAGTAAAAATTTAGTAAAAGGATTTACTTATTTCGAATTATTTCGAATTTTTTTATCAATGTTTGCCTATAGGCTTCTAAACTGGAATAAACCCAATAATTTTTTTAAACGACTTTAAAAAGTATGTTCATCATAAAAAAAACAGTAAGAAAAATTAAGGGAAACCAATTTATAAATGCTTCTTTTTTTTCTGCAATTTCTTCGGCAGTAAAGATTGTAACAACTTTAATAATTGGAAAAATTATTGCATTAAAATCGGGTGCAGAAGGAATTGCTATTTTTGGTCAGATGCTAAATTTTGTTGCAATAATAATGGTTTTATCAGGAGGAGCAATAAACGAAGGAATTACTAAATACACTTCTGAATATAGAGGTTCTAAAAGTAATGATCTAAAAAATTTATTATCAACTTCATTACAATACATTTTATACTCCTCTTTAATAATTGGCATTCCATTAATTGTTTTTTCTCAAACTATCGCTTCAATTATTTTGCACAGACCAGATTATTATAGTGTATTTGTTCTGTTCGGATTTACAATAGTTTTTTATGGATTAAATAATTTTTTTCTTTCAATTATTAGTGGTCATAAAGATTTTAAAAAATTTAATTTAATTAATATTTTTAATAATATTTTTAGCTTGCTTCTAACTTCAATATTAATTTACTTTTTTGGAATTTATGGAGCCTTAGTTGGAGTGGTAGTAAACCAATCGGTCGTTTTTATTTTTACTTTATTTTTCTTAAAAAATGAGATTTGGCTAGTAAAAGAGAATTTTGTAAATAAATTTAACAATGAAAAATTCAAATTCATTTTTAGTTTTGCCATTTTAGCGTTATTAACAACAGCAATAACTCCTTTAGTTTCAATATTAATTAGAGGAATGATAATCCAAAAAACGTCTCTAATTGACGCAGGATATTATGAGTTTGTTTCAAGAATATCTACTACTGGAATTATGTTTTTTGCAGTTACCGTAAGTTCTTATTATATTCCTAGATTGTCAGAAATAACCAACAAAAGTGAATTGTTAAACGAAGTTAAAACAACATACAAGATTATCATTCCTGTAATAACAATTATTTTAATATCAATATACTTATCAAGATTTATTATTATAAAACTATTGGCTACAAATGATTTTTTGCAATCTGAATGTTTATTTTCATATCAATTAATAGGAGTTTTTTTTAGAATTTTGGCTCAAATTACCGGTTTCGTTTTTCTGGCAAAGGCTAGAATTAAGACAGTTATTACAATAGAAATTTTATTGAATCTAGTGTACGTAACGTTATCTTTAGTATTTATTCAAAAATGGGGTTTACTAGGAAGTGTTTATGCTTTTACCACATATAATTTCATATATTTAATTACTGTTTTACTAGTATTCTGTAAAAAATTTGTTAATACATCATTAATGGAATAACATTAAAATTTTGTCTTAAATATTGAGAAACCCTATATTTACCAAAAAATGATAAATGAATATTACATTAAGTAAATATATCCAAATACTTTTTTTTGTAGGCTTATTTTTCTTTTCATTTAACGACTATGAAGGGATTCCTGTTTTAGGTGAGTTTAAAAAAGAAGCAGGAGCAATTTTCTTCTTTTTAGGTTTTCTTTTTATGATGGTTGAATCCATTATGAGAAATAAAATTTCAATTCCTTTTAAGAGTACAATTTTTAAGGCATTGTTATTGTTTATCATATGGTGTTTAATTACGACAATTTTAAATCTGCCCGGTGTAATTAATAATTATTTTAAGCATACAGGTGGTATAAGTAGATTTATTAGACAGTATTCTTCATTATTAATATCAACTATTATATTCTTTTTATTTTATTGGAATGTGTTGATAAAAATGAATACTAAGGATATTCTTTTTAAAATTCGAAAAGTTTTTTTTCTTTCCTTGATAGTTGCTTCAGTTTATGGATTTTTAGAAACAGGTGTCGTCTTTTTTGGAATGCACTTTTTAATTCCTCTTCTAAAATTATTTGATTATTTCCCTTTTCTGGAGGTTTTTATAGATTCTGGAGGAAGAATTTCCTCAATTTGTTATGAACCCCCTTTTTTAGCGATATATTTAATATCCATAGCAGGTTGGATGTTTAGTTATATCTTGACTGAAAAAGGAGTTTTAAAATTTATGCCAACACTTATTGTTTTAGTGCTAACCTTTTTTTCAGGTTCTCGAACGGGTTTATTAGTTGTTTTTTTTCAGTTTTTTATTTTTTTGACAATTTTATACAAGAATAAAAAATATAGAAGATATATAGCCTATGCGTCTGTAAGTATGAGCATTCTTTTTTCTATAATATTGATAATAAATGGAGCAAAAATTGTTAAAGCAGTTTCAGAAAAAGTAGAATCATTAAATTTTAGACATAATTTAACAAAAAACGTTTCAAATCAATCTCGTTTTGGAATGCAATATGCGGCTTTACAGGTTTTTAAAGAAAATCCTTTTGTAGGCGTTGGGTTTGGACAGCAAACGTATAGCGCTAAATTTCATTATCCTCAATGGGCAACAAACAAAAATTATGAATTTAAATTATATTATAATAATTCCTCAGAACCAACATTCCCTCCAGGATATAATCTTTACACACGATTATTGGCAGAAACAGGATTAATAGGAATTTTTATTTTTATTTTTATAATTTATTTGGTCATTTCTCAAACAAGAAAAATGATAAAAGAAAGTAATAATGAAGAGCAAATACTTTCTTATATTTTGTTAATTTCTTTTAGTGGTTTAGTTGTAAATTGGCTTCAGTTTGATTCTTTTCGCATGTATTGTTTTTGGTTATGTATGGCCATATTGATTAGAATCACGCAAGTAAAAAAAATTAAAGATGAATAAGGTTGCACTTTTAATTCCACATTTTAATAACCCAAAAGGGCTTATAAAATCCCTAGAATCAATTTCTTATACTGAAAAAGTTGACGTTTTTATTATTGATGATGGGAGTGAAATAAATAAAATAAATAAAATAGAAGCAAAAAGTTTTTTTAAAGCACAAGGGGAAATATACTTTCATTATTTAATTAAAAATCAAGGAATTGAAAATGCTTTAAACCAAGGAATAAAATTAATTTTATTGAATATTCAATATAAATATATTGCCAGATTAGATTGTGGTGATTTGTGTGTCGGAAAAAGATTTGAAATTCAAGAAAAGTATATTGAAAACAATCCAAATATCAAATTACTTGGGTCTAATGCGATTGCCGTTGATACCGATTATAATTTTTTGTATAATACTTTTTTTCCAGAAAAGCATAGAACAATACAAAATAAAATGTATTTAAATGCAATGTTTTTACACCCAACTATAATGCTTTCAACTGATATTTTTTCAGAGATAGGATTATACCCAACAAATTATGAAGCAGCAGAGGATTACGCTTATTTTTTTGAAATTATTAAGAACTTTGAAACTGCTAATATTCAGGAGTTTTTAATAAAGTATGAAATCACACATGATGGAATATCTATTTCTAAAAGAAAGACTCAAGTTAAAAGTAGATTGAGAATAATAATGAAACATTTTTATTTTGGTTTTTGGCCAATTTACGGATTAATTAGAAACTTTTTATTATATATTGTCCCATATAGTTTAATTTTAAAAATAAAAAAAATAAAAAAATGATATTAAAAATAAAAAATATAATCTATGAATATTTGATTATTTTTCTCATTTTAACTTTATCTTTTTCAAAAGCATTACCAAATATTTTGTTAGGAGGGTTGATTTTTATTTTTTTAATAAGTTTCTATAATGAGCAAGTAGTTATTGAAAAAAAATATTACAAAAACTTTTTCTCTTTCTTTTTGGTTTATATAGTAATTATTAAATCATTAAATCATGTAATTTTTGAAGAACTGGCCTCATTTAGCCGACTCATCATCATCATCATCATACCAATATTATTTTATAAAATATCTAAAAACAAAATTATTATAAGTCTTATTTCTATAGTTTTACTTGCCATTTTACTTGCGTCAATAAAAATAGGGCTTTTTTATTTAAAAAATAATTCCTTACCATTTAGTAACAATTCAGAAGTAAATGATTTACTGTTTTTTGAAAGACCATATATGGGATTTGTCTGTCTTATAAATACACTATTATGTTTATACATGATTGAAGAAATTCCAAAATACAAATATCTTTTTTTATCAATCTCCTTAATCTCAATTTTTTTTATTTTTTTTATAGTTGCTAGATTGTCAATTATAACAATTATCTTTTTACTAATTATTTTTTTGCTTTTTTACTTACCATTGTCAGTATTAAAAAAAGGATTAATTCTTTTTTTTGGAATATCAATCATTTTTATTGCTTTATTTAATTATAAAAATTTAACAAATAGATTTTTCTTAAAGGCTAATCTTGAAACCATTAAAGATTATGAACCGAGACTTGTGATATGGCCTTGTGCAATTGAAATAACTCACTTGAACGAATTTAATTTATTTTTCGGGAGCAAGAGCAACAAATGGATTGAGTCACAACTTACCCAATGTTATTCAAATAAAATTGAAAAAACCAGTAAAAAGGACTGGTTTGTCAAATCCAGATTTAATTCACATTCACAATTTATCGACGTTTTTTTAGAAGGGGGTATAATTGGACTTACATTGTTTTTATTTTTTATTTTTTATTTACTTATATATTCAAGAACAAACTTTTATACTTTTGCGATTGCATTTTCAATAATTCTTTTTTTTATTTTAGAAAATGTGCTTTATAGACAATTTGGGTGTTATGTTTTAGCCATATTGTTTTCAATAATTGAAAAAATAAAAAATGAAGAAAATTAAAATTGCTCATATATTACACTCAGTTGGTGGTGTTGATGTTTCTCTAAGATTAATATTGCAAAACATTAATGATGAAATATATGATAATTTTGTAATTCATGCTAAAGATGATATCAAGTTTGATTATGTCAACAAAAAAGGATTTAAAATCCGAGATTATAGAACAGATATATGCAGAAACATTTCTGTTTTTAAGGATTTAAAATCATTATATTTTACTTACAAAATAATTAAAAAGGAAAAACCGCAAATAATTCATTGTCACAGTGCAAAAGGAGGGGTTATAGGTAAAATCATAGGTGTATTCTTAAAAATAAGAGTTTATCATACACCTCAAGCATTTTCCTATTTAAGCACACAAAATAAGTTTAAAAGATTGATTTTTTTATGTATTGAAAAATCTCTTAAAAGGAATAATATTTTCATATTAGCCTCTTCTCATTCAGAATATATTAGGGCTATTAAAGAAGTTGGTTTTAAAAAAGAACAGACAAAAATTTTCAATAACTGTATAAATCCAATCGAAGTTGTAAAACCATTATCAATAAATAAAACTTGGCCAGACAAATATATTTGTACCGTTGGTAGACCAAGTTATCAAAAAAATATTGATTTAATGATTAAGGTTATTGCAGAAATAAAAAAGGAAACAGATATTCATCTTGTTTTAATGGGTGTAGGACATCATGCAGATGAGCTAGATAATATAAAAAAATTAATTCTCGATTTGGGTTTAAATAACAATGTGACTCTTTTGAATTGGACATCACGAGAGGATGTTTTTAACATTATAAAAAATTCTCAAATATATATTTCAACGGCCAGATATGAGGGATTACCTTACTCTGTTATAGAAGCTCTTGCGCTTTCAAAGCCTTGCATTGTTTCTGATTGTGATGGCAATAGAGATCTTGTAGAAGATGGCATCAATGGATTTGTAATAAAGAATCAAAACATCGAAAGTTTTAAAAATAAAAGCTTAAATTTATTACAAAACAAAGAATTATTAATCGATTTATCTAAGAATGCATACGAAGTGTTTCATAAAAAGTATAATATTGAAAATAACATTTCAATTTTAGAAAACATATATTCAAATATAAGTTGAATTAATATATTGAGAAAAGTGTCAAAAATATTAACTAAAATTTACAAATATGGGCAAAACATTATATCTTTTAGATTTATTAATATTTACTATTAATAGCTATTCGGAGAATTTTTAGTATTAAAAGTAGCCAATAGTAATTCGTCTAATTATACTAATTATTAACAAAAATTAAATTCATCCGACTGAACTATTTTAGACAATGCAAATATTTTTTATCCTTAATATAATTTAACGTTCAACTCTCAAACAAATGAAATATTTGATCGATATGATAATTTTATTGTTAAGAAAAATATAATGCGTTTATCAAAAAATAAACATTTTAAATTTATTTTTCTCCCAATTTACGTTCTAATTCAGCTTGAAATTCCTCCATTACAGGCTTCATAGTGCTTTCTGGAATATCGGCTATTCGAATGTACATTAAACCGTCAATAGCATTATTGAATAGAGGATCTACATTAAAAGCCACCAATCGTGCATTTTGTTTAATGTATTTTTTAATCAACACCGGAAGGCGAAGATTACCAGGTTCTAATTCATCAATGATTTTATCAAATTTATTTAAATCGGCTTCGGCTTCATCAAATATAAAATCTTTATCCGCATCTTTTAATCTTACTTTGAATTCCTTTTTCGGATGTACATATTGTGCAATATAAGGATCATAATAGTTGGATTTCATAAACTCAATCATCAATGATTTAGAGAAATCCGTAAATTGATTGCTAATGCTCACGCCTCCAAGCAAAAATTTATGCTCTGGGTAATGTAAAGTGGTATGAATGATGCCTCGCCACAACAAGAATAATGGCATTGGTTTTTGTTGATAATCCTTAATGATAAAGGCGCGTCCCATTTCAATGGACTGCTTCATCATGTCATGCAATTCGGTTTCAAATCTAAATAAATCATTCAAATAAAATCCTTCCATTCCATACTTTGGAAAAATCTCTGAACCCAACCCCATTCGGTAAGCACCGGCAATTTGCTTGGTTTCTTCATCCCACAAAAACATGTGATGGTAATATTGATCATACTTATCTAAATCAATCGACTCATTGGTTCCTTCGCCTACTTCTCTAAAAGTAACTTCACGCAAACGACCAATTTCGTGTAGGATATTTGGAATTTTGTCTGCCTCTGTAAAAAAAACTTCATAGTTTTTACTTTGCAATAATCGACAATCAGAATTTCTTAGCGTATTTACCTCTGCAATCATTTTCTCTTGATTGGCAGGAGTTGCAATTTGTTTTGGACTTTTAGGAATTTTTAAATTAGGTACCGAAATAAATTGCTTACTTTCATCATTGAAAGAATTGGCCAACATATAAGTTTTCTTTCGTAAGAATTCGGAATAATCTTCAATTGTTTGATGCTCATTTTGCTCTGCAACAGGAATAGGTTTTCCAATTCTTACTTTAATGACACGGTCTTTTTGAGTCAATAATTCTGAAGGCAGTTTTGCCGTTCTTAAAGTGTCATTTATTTTAGATAAGGTATAAAACAATTTGCTGTTTTGCGCATGAAAATAAATCGGAACTACAGGAACTTGTGCTTTTCTAATTACTTTTATGGCTCCTTCTTCCCAAGTTTTATCTACTACTAGTTTACCATCTCGATAGGTCGAAACTTCTCCAGCAGGAAACATGCCTAATGGTTTGCCATCGCTTAAGTGGCGTAAGGTTTCTTTAATTCCAATCACGCTCGATTTGGCATCCTTGTGGTTTTCAAAAGGATTTACAGGCATGATGTATTTTTTCATTGGCTCAATTCGATGCAATAAAAAATTGGCAATAATTTTAAAATTAGGTTCTCTTTCAAGCATTAACTTCAACAGTAAAATACCGTCAATTCCTCCAAGTGGATGATTGGAAATAGTTATGTATGCCCCTCCTTTTGGAAGCCGTTTTAAATCTTCTTCGGGAATTTCAAATTTAATTTGTAACTCTTCTAATAAAGCATTTAAAAACTCCACATCTTTCAAATGTTTATTTCGATCATATAATTTATTAAGAGTAGAAATCTTTAGGACTTTCATTAGCAACCACCCAGCGAAAGTGCCTAAAACCCCATACTTATCAGCGTTTATTGCTTTTGCAACTTCTTTAGCAGTGACTAAACCCATTGAATTATTTTCTTTTTTTGAACAAGAAACAAATATAGTAATTCTATTTGAATGGCATTTTAAAAAACTAGTAAAAGCATAAATCGTTAAATTTTTGTTGCAATTTCAGGCAAAGAGCGTTTAAATTTATACTTTTGAAAAACAATAAATTCTAATAATGAGAATCATTTCTTATAATGTCAATGGTATTAGGGCTGCTATTACCAAAGGTTTTTTAGATTGGTTGCAGCAAGCCAATCCCGATGTAATTTGTCTGCAAGAGATAAAAGCACAAGAAGATCAAATACCGATTCTTCAAATAGCAGAAGCGGGATATCCTTATCAATATTATTTTCCGGCAGAGAAAAAAGGATATAGTGGCGTAGCTATTCTGTGTAAAACTGAACCCAAGAATATCGTCTATGGAACCGGAATTCAACACATGGATTTTGAAGGAAGAAATCTCCGTGTGGATTTTGAAGATATCTCAATAATGAGCTTATACTTGCCGTCAGGAACCAATATCGACCGATTGGATTATAAATTTCAATATATGGATGAGTTTCAAAACTACATCAATCACTTGAAAAAAGAAGTTCCAAATTTAGTTATTTGTGGCGATTATAATATTTGTCACGAATCGATAGATATTCATGATCCAATTAGAAATGCTACTGTTTCGGGATTTTTACCTTCTGAAAGAAAGTGGTTAGACGGCTTTATGAAATCGGGCTTTATAGATAGTTTTCGCCATTTTAATAAAGAACCTCACAATTATTCTTGGTGGAGTTATAGAGCAGGAGCAAGAGGAAACAATAAAGGATGGCGTATTGATTATAATTTAGTAAGTGACAATCTTAAAGATAGAATGACTAGAGCCATTATTTTGCCCGAAGCCAAACATTCTGACCATTGCCCAATTGTAGTAGAAATTGATTAAAAAATTCAGGTAAATTCATCCTCTCTGCACAACAAAATTTTTAAAATTCGTACTTTATTTCCATCGATGAATCTGAGATTATAGTCTTTTAGCAAGGTTAATAACAATGTTAATAACACTATTTTTTAATAGATGAACTACCATTTTGATACTTTATTTTTGATTCCATAAATATTTACGCAATGATTAAAAAAATTTCCCTTGGATTATTAATACTGTCGCTTTCTACATCATGTGTGTCTAAAAAGATATACAATGATTTAGAAAACAAGTTTGCCGATTTAAAAAAAGAAAATCGCAAAATAGCTGATGATAATGAGGCTTTGATGAAAGCTAAAAATCAATTAGAGCTTGATGGAACCAAACTCAAAGCAGATTATGATAAACTTAAAGCTGAACACGACAAACTTGTGGCTGATTATGCCGCAAAAGATAAAAGCTTTAAAACACTTCAGTCATCTTACAATGCGCTTGAAAAAGACAGCAATGAGGCTTTAGCGACTAACATTAATAAAAATCGCGAGCTTTTGGCGCAATTAGAAGCTAAAGAAAAATCGTTGGCTGCCGAACAAGCTCGATTAAACAAATTAAAATCAGATTTGGATGCAAGCTCGAAACGATTGAGTGAATTGGAATCTTTTATTGCGGCTAAAGATGCCAATATGAAAAAACTGAAGGAAACCTTGATGAAATCATTGAAAGCTTTTGACGGAAAAGGATTAACCGTGCATGAAAAGGACGGAAAAGTTTATGTTTCTATGGAAAACAAACTTCTGTTTCAAACAGGGAGTTGGTCCGTTAATGCTGAAGGAAAATCGGCCGTTGTAGAAGTTGGTAAAGTATTGGCTCAAAATCCTGATCTTTCCATATTGATTGAAGGACATACGGATGATGCTAAAATTACAGGAACATTAGGTGGCGGAGTAGAAAATAATTGGGACTTATCAACCAAAAGAGCCACTGCAATTGTAAATATTCTATCCGAAAACAAAGGAGTCAACAAACAAAACCTTACCGCAGCAGGTCGTGGCGAATTTGCCCCAATAATGAGTAATGACACTCCCGAAGGAAAAGCAAAAAATAGAAGAATCGAAATTATCTTAACACCTAAATTAGATCAAATTTCAAAAATGTTGAATGATTTATAAGATAATAAAAGAATAGTATTTGAAAAAAGACTCCACTTAGGAGTCTTTTTTTATGCAATTCATTTAATTTTCCTTCATTTAAAAAAACCAACTTGCCACAAATATTGCTGCAATAACACAAATTAAATCTACCAACAACATCGTTCCCAATGTGTAGCGCGTATTTTTAACTTTGATACTACCAAAATACACCGCAATAACATAGAATGTTGTTTCGGCGCTACATTGAAAAATGCAACTCAATCTACCTGTAAAGGAATCAGGACTATACGTCTTCATGGCATCAATCATAAATCCTCTAGAACCACCCGAACTAAAAGGGCGCAACATGGCAACCGGCAATGAATTCGTGATGTCTGAACTTACACCAACATAGGAGAAAACTTTTGAAATTCCGTTGCTAATAATTTCAAACAAACCACTATTTCTAAAAAACGAAATCGCAACCATCATTCCTAAAACATAAGGAAATATCTTTACTCCTGTTTGCAATCCGTTATTAGCGCCCGAAACAAATGCGTCAAAAACAGTAGTGTTTTTTTCGGCAAATTTTTTCTCGTGTATAAACGAAAAAATTAATGTAAACGCAATAATTGAAATCAACATCAAGCCAGAAAGATTGGAGGTAAAAAAGTTTTTACCAATAATATCCAAACGATTGATATAGAATAACAATCCGGCAATAGCTGCTATCAAGGTAATTAATGCCACCACTAAAGAAGCACTTTTAAAATTTATTTTTTGACGAATTCCAACAATCAAAAACGCAGCTATTGTTCCAATAAATGAAGTGATAATACACGGTAACATGACATCGGCAGGATTGGTTGCATGCTCAGCCGCTCTATAACCAATAATAGAAGTTGGAATTAACGTCAAACCAGCGGCGTGCAAACACAAAAACATAATTTGAGCATCGCTTGCTTTGTCTTTATCGGGATTGATTTCTTGTAGACTTTCCATGGCTTTTAGTCCAAATGGTGTGGCGGCCGAATCTAATCCTAAAAAATTAGCGGCAAAATTCAAAGTCATGTATGAAATGGACTCATGATTTTTAGGAACAGAAGGAAATATTTTAGTAAAAACAGGACTCAATTGTTTAGCTAATTTCTCGGAAGCTCCAGAATCTATCAACAATTGCATCAATCCGCAAAAGAAAGCTAAATAAGCAATTAACGGAATTATAGTATCTAATAACGTACTCTTACAAGTAGGCAATAATCCGTCTGCTTTTTGCTTTCCGCAATATATTTTTACCGTGCCACTTTTATAGATATAGGTTGTATCTTTATTAACCACCATTTTTTGATCTGGAGCATTGCTGATGCTATCTTTTATAAAACGGGGTACTTGCTCGAGATATTTTTCTGAAATTAGAATGGGATCGTCTTTTTGACCATTTAATATAAAATCAGTAGTATAGCTGTTTCCCATAAAAAAAGTAAAAACAACATAAACAATAGACGAAATAAAAATAGCAAGCCAAAATCTACTTAATACCATAATTTGTTTTTTGGTAAATATAAATATTTTAAAGAATCAAGAGGAGTAATTTTATGCAAAAAAGTACTAAACGTTTTAGAATTTTACCAAGCGTTTGTTCAAGTGTTTTTGTATTAAGAAACGAAACAAAATGTGCCAAGAATATTTATTGTCCATGCCATTTGATAGAACAGCACAAGAAAATGAGTTCAATTAATCATTCAATTCCAAAATAAAGTTAATTAAAGTAAGTCCAATTGAAACCATCGCTCACCACAATTACACTTCTTGAATTGTTTTCGTACATATAAATTTGATTGGAACCCGAAGTAGAATTTTTTGGAAATAACATTCCTCCGGCGGAGGTTAACATTGCTGTTATAGAATTATTTATATTTCTGATGATATAAACTCTCCCGGGATAAGTTACCGCACTAGGTAATTGAAACTCTTGATTGGTCGCTTGAGGATTTACCGAAATATATACGCCATCGCTTATTAAGGTAGCCGAACTGCTTCCGGTTAATGAAATGGTTTTTACTGATAAATTCCCATTAATGTCTAAGGTGCTTAAAGGACTGGCAGTATTAATCCCTACTTGCGAAAATCCACTTTGAAAAAAGCAGCCAAAGAATACTAATAGAACTAATGGTTTCAGAGGATTCATGGAACTATGAATAATGCTTTTAAGAATTATGAATAAAGATACTACAAAAAATTATTAATTCTAATTATACCAAGTTCGAAAACGTTTTCGTGTTAAAAACTTTTATTTTTTAGGTTTTTTGCAAAAGAAAAAGCGACAAGGAAATTCTTATCGCTTTTTAAAAACAAATGAAGCAAGTATGATAAAAACTTAAAAACGAGAAAAAATCATCGCTATAATTCTCAATTTTAGTGGTTCCAAATCCTACGATTAATAGGAGTTTAAAATCTATTTAATCGTTGAATCGTAGGTTGTTTTTTAGATAATACCTCGGGTTTTGCCCGAGGTATTGTACTAACTTTAGGACTTATTTTCCTAATAATAAAACATCATTAGCGACCACTTCGGTGATATAACGCTTATCGCCATTTTTGTCGTCATAACTGCGGTGCGTTAGTTTTCCTTCAACGGCAATTTCTTTTCCTTTTATTACATACTTTTCGATGATTTCGGCAGTTTTCCCCCAAGCCACCACACGGTGCCATTCGGTGTTTTCTACTTTGTCTCCGTTTTCTTTGTAATACACTTCGTTGGTAGCGATAGTGATGTTTGCCAGTTTTCTTCCTCCTTCTAGAGTTTTGATTTCTGGCTCTTGTCCTACGTGTCCAATTAATTGAACTTTGTTTCTTAATGCATTCATGGCGTGTAAAAAATTAAAATGTTAGTGTTATACATAATTGTTTTGTCTTCTTGAATTTTAAAATTGTTATTGTCATTGAATTTGATTTTTGCAATTGGTATTATTTCATTCCGACGATGCAAAGTTGTGACAGGTACCCAAATATATTCGGTTGTTACTTACTTACTTTCGGTTGTAACTATTTGTAAGCGTTTGTAAATGGAAATATTTTATTATATTTGGCTGATTTAAAAGATGTAAGCATGTCAAAAACCTGTTTAGAATGTAGCGAAAAAATTGTTGGTCGTGAGGACAAAAAGTTCTGTAGCGATGCTTGCCGCAATGCCTATAACAATAAAATGAACAAAGACAGCACTAATTATATGCGTAACATAAACAATAAATTGCGTAAAAATTACCGCATTTTGTTAGAACTCAACGTCGACGGAAAATCAAAAACAACCCGTGTAAAACTCTTGAGCAAAGGATTTGATTTTGAGTATTTCACTAATGTTTTACTTACGAACACTGGAAACACCTATCATTTTGTGTACGACCAAGGCTATCGATTGTTGGAAAATGATTTTTATATGTTGGTGAAAAAGGAATTTTAAAAAGCACGACGCACAAAAAAACTCAATGAACCTTAATTTCTTACTGTTTTAAAAAATGAATTATAAGTTTTCTTTTGTGCTTTTTGTGTTTAAAAAATCTTTCCCAAGCTAAGCGCTTTGTGTTATGAAGTAAGTTAAATCTTAATGCTAAAAAAAATCTCAAGATGAGAAAAAATTATACCTCCTTAACGACTATGCTCGTGCTCTTGGCACTATTGTTTGGTATTTTCTACGTCATGATGCCACAAGATTACGACACTACAGAAGCACCTCTTTCGGAATTTTCAACCAAACGCGCTTTGACAATTGTAAAAGAACTATCTGCCAAACCGCATTTTGTTGGGTCTCAAAATCATCAAGTAGTTGCCAACTACTTAGTAAAACAATTACAAGTGTTAGGATTAGAAACTTCCATTCAAGAAGGTTTTACGATGACCGAAAAAGGGACTTTGGTACGTTCGAAAAATATCTTGGCACGCATCAAGGGGTCAGCAAACACTAAAGCCTTATTGTTGCTTTCCCATTATGATTCGGCTCCGCATTCTTTTTCTCATGGTGCGAGTGATGATGCAAGTGGCGTGGCAACCATTTTAGAAAGTATTCGTGCTTTTTTACATTCTAAATCCAAACACAAAAACGATATCATCATCTTGTTTTCCGATGCCGAAGAGTTAGGATTAAACGGTGCGGCACTTTTTGTAACACAACACCATTGGGCAAAAGAAATCGGATTGGCATTAAACTTTGAAGCGCGTGGTTCTTCAGGACCTAGTTATATGTTGATGGAAACCAATCAAGGGAATGCTAAAATGGTAGATGCCTTCGCTAAGGGAAAGGTGAACTATCCCGTGTCTAATTCGTTAATGTATAGCATCTATAAAATGTTGCCCAACGATACCGATTTGACCGTTTTTAGAGAAAGTGGGAAAATTCAAGGATTTAATTTTGCCTATATTGATAGTCATTTCAACTATCACACCACGCAAGACACATACAATCATCTAGATCCAAATACCTTGGCGCATCAAGGTACCTATTTATTTCCGTTGCTAAAACATTTTTCCAATGCAGATTTAACCAATTTAAATTCAACCGAGGATAAGGTATATTTTAATATTCCCTCTGCCTTTTTGAACTATCCGTTCTCTTGGATTTTACCGATGTTACTTATTGCCTTGGCATTAGCATTTGTCTTTACTTTTATCGGATTGGGAAAACAATTGTTGCGAATGGATGAAATCATCAGAGGATTTGTGCCATTATTTGGTTCATTGATTGCTGCGGGAACAGTAACTTATGTATTCTGGAAAGTACTACTCGGATGTTATCCACAATACAACGACATCCTTCAAGGATTTACCTATAATGGACACGATTATATTTATGGATTTGTATGTGTAACGATGGCAATTTGCTTTCTTTTCTATCAAAAGGAATCCAAACGGAATTCAGAAATGAGTCAAATGATTGCACCGTTGATTATTTGGTTGTTCATTAATATTGGAATTTTTTTCAAACTTCAAGGTGCCGGATTTTTAATCATTCCTGTGCTCTCTAGTACATTAATGTTGATGTATTGTGTGTTAACACAAAAATCCAATAGCGTTTTAAATATGGTTTTAGCACTTCCTACGCTAATTATTATTGTACCATTTATTCAAATGTTTCCTATTGGTTTGGGATTAAAAATTTTAGTAGGAAGCTCCGTTTTAACGGTGTTAGCTTTTACCTTGTTGTTACCTATTTTTGGTTCGTTTACACAAAAAAGACTCTGGGCAAGTATATTCTTTTTGGTAGCTATTGGATTTTTTGTAAAGGCACATCAATCGTCGGGATATGTCTATGGAAAAGCCAAACCCAACAGCCTGGTTTATCTGTTGAATGGCGATACTAATAAGGCTTATTGGACAACTTATGATACCAATTTAGACGAATGGACCAAAGGCTATCTAGGAGAACATCCAAAAGACGGAAAACCGTTAAACGCCAATAAATTATATAGCAAATACGGTTCGGAATTCACATACATGGCTGATGCTCCGTTGAAAAAAATTGCCAAACCTAGTATTGAATTTGTAAAAGATTCAACCGTGGGTAATCTTCGGTATTTAAAAATTATCATTGCGCCTAATCGAATTGTAAATCGCTATGATATCTTCGCCAATGAAAAACTAACTATTACAAATTTTAAAGCCAATGGCGTAAAGTCTATCGATTTAAAAAGTAATATCATCAGCCAAAACAGTAATAAATTGTTAAGTTATTATGTGGTAGATAATATTCCTTTGACTTTAGAATTCTCAATAGTAAAAAATCAAAAATTGGATATGAATTTGGTAGAAAGCTCGTTTGATTTAATGACTAATCCGCTATTTAGTATCGCGAAAAGGCGCGATTGGATGATTCCAACACCATTTGTATTAACCGATGCTGTGATTATTAAAGAGAATATTAAACCAAGTGAAAAAGTTAAAATTATATCCGATTATTTGCCACCAAAAAAAAGCACTCCTATTTTGAAGGATACATTAAAATAAGCGATTATTTAGTAAACCTATTTTCATGGTTTAAAAAACGCTACGCCTTTGTACCAAAATTAAAGACATTTATGAAACAAATTAGTATTTTAGGTTGTGGTTGGTTGGGACTACCTTTAGCCAAATCATTACTGGAAAAAGGATATTCAGTGAAGGGTTCCACAACCTCTATGGATAAAATATCGGAGTTAAAAAATGCTAGAATAACTCCTTTTAACATAAATTTGAGAGAAGATAATATTGAAGGAGAAATGGATTTATTCCTACTAAATTCTGAATTTCTAATCATCGATATCCCACCTAAATTACGTGGAGATTTGAAAGACACTTCGACTGCGCTCGGTATGACATTTGTTGGAAAGATTCAAACATTAGTGCCATTTATTGAAAAATCATCGGTAGAAAAAGTGCTTTTTATAAGTTCGACATCAGTTTACGCTGACGACATTTTGACTGCGTTCAGTGTTACAGAGGAAACAAGACCTTTTCCCGATTCAGAGAGTGGTAAACAATTGTTAGCTGCTGAAAGGCTGTTACAAAGTAATCCTAATTTTAGTACAACCATAATTCGTTTTGGAGGATTGATAGGTGTTGATAGACATCCTATACAATTTCTTGCTGGTAGAAAAAATATTGAGAACCCGCAGAGTCCCATAAATTTGATTCATCAAGAAGATTGTATCGGTATTATAGAGAAAGTTATTCAAACCGATAGTTGGAACGAAACATTCAATGCTGTTGCGCCTTTTCATCCTACTCGAAGGGACTATTACACTCAAAAAGCAATTGAATTAAATTTGTCTTTGCCCGAATTTAATGACAGCAAATCTTCGGTTGGAAAGAAAATTGTGAGCACTAAAATGGAACAAATTTTAGGATATACCTTTAAAAAAGAATTATAATGACCTTAAACGATTTGATTGGAACATTGGGCGTTGGATTAATACTCCTTGCTTATTTTTTAAATATGTGTTCTTTAATAAAAAAAGATGGAACGTTATATTTTTCTATCAACATTCTTGGTTCTGGGATAGCCTGTTTAGCCGCGGTTCTTATTCATTTTATGCCGTTTATATTGTTGGAGGCTGCTTGGGTATTTGTGAGCATTATCGGATTATTAAAAAGTATAAAATAAAAACAACTATCCTTTTTTGCTGTTTCCAAGAAAACTAAATTTTTTTTGAGTACTTTGAATTGTCAGGATTAGATAATATTTTTTTCATAATTATACTTGGTTTACAACAATAAGTATAAATTTGTAATCAATAGAATAATATCAATGAGAATCATTAAATCATCAAATTCAAATTTTCAAAAAAACACCGATAATAAAACGCAACAGGTTTTAGAATATTTGATAGCATTGATTTTAATTGCTCTTCCGCTTCAAAACATTTTTGTAAGTATAGCTACAATAATATTTGTGGCTTCCTGTATTTTCTTAAAAAAAGAAAGTTTTAACTTTAAGATTGCTTTTTTAGTTCCCATTTTGTTTTTTACTATTATGGCAATTTCTTTGTTTTGGACAAAAGATTTTGAAAATTCACTTTCAGGGCTCCAAAAATCATTAACTTTTTTAGTAGTACCGATAGCTTTTTTTGTCATTCCAATTTTTTCAAAAGAATCATTAAACAGAATATTTAGGTTTTATAGTTTCGCAATGGTTTTATTTGTTTTACTATATATTGCAGTTGCTGGCCTTAACTATTCAAAGATCCAAAACACCAACGTTTTTTTCTATAATAATCTTGTTCCAGAAGATCCTGGAGCAGTTTATATGTCGGTTTTTGCATCGTTTGCGTTATTTTATTTTGTTCAATTAAATAAAAGAAAAAACATTGAAAAAGTAGCTTTATCTGTTATTACATTGTTTCTTTTTCTTCTTTCATCAAAGAGCATTATTACGGTTGATTTTATTATTATTGTTTGCTATTATGCTTTTTTTGCAAAAATATCATCCAGCACAAAAATATTGACTATTGTTTCCGTATCGCTTTTTTTATTCTGTTCAATATTTTTTGTAAAAGAAGTTAGAGAACGATTTATTATTGAATATGAGACCGCTTTTGTAGATAATACCCTCAAAAATTCCTTAGAAAAAGTGACGGATAAAATTCATAATGTTACTGTAAAAGAGGCATGGAATAGTAAACAATTTCATCAAGATGACTTTTTCCCAGGAACAGCATTAAGGGTCTACCAAGCCCGAATTTTTAAAGAGTTGCTTTTAGAAAAAAAGATTTTTTTTACAGGTTTTGGAATAGATGCTTCTCAAGAACAAATTAGAATCAAAGCGAAACAAAACAACTTATTTTATGATTATGGAGAGTATAATTTTCATGATCAATACATACAAACTTTTGCCGAATTGGGTATATTTGGTTTTGTGGTTTTGGTAATTATGCTGTTTTTAAATATTAAAAATGCTTTTACGAGAAAAGATTTCCTTCATATTGCTTTTGCAATCACAATGATAATGTTATTTTTGTCGGAATCGTTTTTTTGCAGACAAAGAGGAATCGTGTTTTTTGTTCTTCTTTTTTGTTTGTTTAATTCATCCACGAATAACAGAAGTATACAACAATGAAAAGAGTATTAATTACGGGCGCAGCAGGCTTTCTAGGTTCACATCTTTGTGATCGGTTTATAAAAGAAGGCTATTTCGTTATAGGAATGGATAATTTAATTACGGGTGATTTAAAAAATATTGAACATCTTTTTAAGTTAGAAAACTTCGAATTTTACCATCACGATATAACTAAATTCGTTCATATACCGGGACAATTAGATTATATTTTACATTTTGCTTCTCCAGCAAGTCCAATAGATTATTTAAAAATTCCAATCCAAACATTAAAAGTAGGTTCTTTGGGAACTCATAATTTATTAGGATTAGCACGAGTTAAAAAAGCAAGGATTCTTATTGCATCGACTTCTGAAGTATACGGAGATCCATTAGTACATCCACAAACAGAAGAATATTATGGAAATGTAAACACCATTGGACCAAGAGGTGTTTATGATGAAGCCAAACGTTTTCAAGAATCAATAACAATGGCTTATCATACTTTTCACGGGGTAGAAACTAGAATTGTTAGAATATTTAACACCTATGGACCAAGAATGCGCCTGAATGACGGACGAGTAATACCAGCTTTTATTGGACAAGCATTAAGAGGTGAAGATTTAACTATTTTTGGAGACGGAAGCCAAACCCGTTCTTTTTGCTATGTCGATGATCAGGTAGAAGGAATCTTCAGATTATTACATTCAGACTATGTGTATCCCGTAAATATTGGAAATCCTGATGAAATAACGATTAAGGATTTTGCAGAAGAAATCATAAAACTGACGGGAACAAACCAGAAAGTGGTCTATCATCCACTTCCAATTAACGATCCTTTACAGCGACAACCAGATACTACCAAGGCTAAAGAACTTTTGGGTTGGGAAGCCAAAGTCTCAAGACAAGAGGGGATGAAAATCACATATGAGTATTTCAAATCATTACCAAAAGAAGAATTGTTAAAGGAAGAACACAAAGACTTTTCAAAATATATTTCATAAGTGCAAAGGCATACAGGAAGATTCTCCATATACATAAGACCATTTTCATATTTACTAGATTTACTTATAGTTAATTTTCTAGCATATATTCTTTTAATAAATTCTTTAAACGGGTTTTATTATCATTTTTTTATTTCTTTTTCCTGGGTTGTAATATCATGGAATGTCGGTTTCTATGAGGTATATCGATTTACTAAAGTATCAGATATTATTGAAAAAAGCGTTAAACAATATGCTGTTTTTACCATAGTAAATTTTGCCTATATCGGTTATTTTTTAAAAATTTCGGAACCTTCATTGATTTTGAAATTTGTTTCTTTTGCATTAGCATTAATTGCTTTTGAAAAATTATTTGTTTATTATTTTTTAAGACGTTTTCGGGTTGTTTTCGGTGGAAATTTCAGAAAAGTTATAATTGTAGGATCAGAAAGTAACATTAACGAGTTAGCGAATTTTTTTAATGATAATCCAAATTATGGATATAAATTAGTTAAAGTTTTTGATTTAAAAAAAATAAAAAAACAGCAAATTGATGAATGTTTACATTTTGTTTCAGAAAATAAGATTGATGAAATTTATTGTTCACTTTCAGATTTATCCAATACCGAGGTTAATAATTTTATTGATTTTACCGATAATAATTTGATAACATTAAAGTTTTTACCAAACAAAAAAGAACCAATAGCTAGAAACCTTAAACTTGATTATTACGGCTATATTCCAATTATCTCATTGAGAAACATTCCATTAGACATTACTTTTAATAAAATAATTAAAAGAGGTTTTGATCTTCTTTTTTCAATAATAGTTATCGTCGTAATACTTTCTTGGTTAATTCCAATTTTGGCAATAATTATCAAATTAGAATCCAAAGGACCTATTTTTTTTAAACAAAGCAGAAACGGATTAAACTATCATGAATTTAATTGTTATAAATTTAGATCTATGCGATTAAATGAAATTGCCGATCTAGAACAGGTTTCAAAAAATGATCCAAGAATAACTCAAAGTGGTAGACTTATGAGAAAAACAAGTATCGATGAACTCCCACAGTTTTTTAATGTTTTTCTAGGGGACATGTCTGTTGTAGGACCAAGACCACATATGGTTAGTCATACTGAAATGTACGCAAAAAAAGTTGATAAATTTATGGTTCGTCATTTTATTAAGCCCGGCATTACTGGGTTAGCCCAAACGAATGGCTACAGAGGAGAAGTAGAAAATGAAAAAGACATTATTAATAGAGTTAAATATGATATTTTTTATCTTGAAAATTGGTCATTAATGTTAGACATAAAAATTATTTTTTTAACTATATTGAATGCCATAAAAGGCGAAGAAAAAGCGTATTAAAAAACACCGTTTTTAATTAAATCGTTCATTTGATTATCCAAATTAAAAACAGTTTGACTTTGCATAAAAATTATTTTTTTCATTTCATCCAGATCAGATTTACTTATTTTAGAAATTTCAACAATTTTTTCATTTAAATCATTGTAGTTTTCAACGGAAGCTACCCAACCCAAATTATTTTCTTCCACAATTTTTTCGCCTTCACCACCACCAAAATAGACTATTGGAAACCCTAACGAACCGTATTCAAAAATTTTAGAGGGAACCGAACCATAAATACGAACTTTTAAAGGCACAATAGCAATATCAAATGTTTGTAAAGTTTCATGCAATACTTTGCGCTCCATCATGCCGTGAAAGAATATTTTTGGTTCTTTTTGATCAGAAATTAGCGTTTCTAATTCGTTTTTTTCGGCGCCATCCCCAAAGAGGTGCAATTCGACATTTAACTCGTTTAAATCGATTTTTCGACACAATTCCAACACACCTTGTGCAATTCCTAAAAGTCCGGCATAAAAGATTTTTATGGGTTGGTTTTCGACTGTTTTCAAATCCATTTTTTCAACCTGATGATCGGGAAAATTGCGATACAAAAAGCACTTTTTATCAGGAAATATCGATTGAACATGAGTAATAATTTCATTCGATTGACCTAAAATTAAAGTGGCTTTTTTGTATATGTAATACTCTAAAAAAAGTGAAAATTTATGTGAAAGCGAATGTTCTTTTAGTGCTTTCAATTCTATAGCAGCCAAAGGCCACAAGTCGGAAATATTCAATATTATTTTTTTCTTTTTCAGCGAAAGTACCAAAACCGAAATAAAAGAAAGTAACAAAGGTGGTGATTGCACAACTACTTTATGAGGCGTTTTTTTGAATAATAAATAAAAAAACAAACTCATAGAAAAAGATAAAACCGATAGAATTCGAACTAAAATATTTTTGCTCACACTGGGGTAAATCCACAATCGTTTTACAGTAATATTATCACGCGTTTCAGTAACCGAAAATTTGCCTTTATATTCTGGAAACAGCTCGCCTTTAGGGTAATTTCCCAACGGGCAAACCACTGAAACGGTGTAGTTGTTTTGATGTAATTTCAACGCTAACTGCTCAATTCTATTGGCAGCGGCGCCTTTTTCGGGTGGATAATAATTGGATATAATTAAAATCTCTTTCATTATTTTTTCAAAAGAATTTCAATAATTCGTTCCGATGCTTTTCCATCCCAAAGCTCAGGAATTCCAGATTTTTTTGGTCCATTTTGAAGGAAATCTTCAAAAACTTTTTTCAGATTTTCAATTGATGTTCCCACTAAAGTATTAGTGCCAATTTCAATGGTTTCAGGTCGTTCAGTAGTAGTTCGCATTGTAAAACACGGAATTCCCAATACGGTAGTTTCTTCCGAAATTCCACCTGAATCGGTAATTACGGCAAAACTATTTTTAATCAAATACATGAAATTCAAATAGCCTTGCGGTTCTACAAATAGTATGTTTTTTAAATTCAAATGGGTTGAACCTAAAATTGCTTTCGTTCTCGGATGAATGGGAAAAATTATTCTCTTATTGCCTACCATTTCATCAATTCCTTTTAATAAATCAATTAAGGATTTCTCTTCATCAACATTAGACGGGCGATGCAAGGTTAAAATAATATAATTACCAGTTTCTAATTGAAATTCATTCCAAAAATTTGGGACTGAAATTCGATTTAAATTCTGACATAAAGTATCAATCATTACATTCCCAACAAAATGGACATCAGAAGATTGAACCCCATTTTTCAATAAATTTTCGGATGCAGAGATTGAAGTTGTAAAGAAATAATCGGTAATGCTATCAGTAACAATGCGGTTGATTTCTTCGGGCATGGTCATATCACCCGAGCGAATTCCAGCTTCAACATGTGCGACTTTAATATTCATTTTTTTGGCTACAATCGCGCAAGCCATGGTCGAATTGACATCACCAACTACCAAAACCAAATCACACGGGTTTTGAAGCAATTCTTTTTCAAAAGCGACCATAATAGTGCCAGTTTGTTCAGCTTGTGAGCCACTTTTGACCTCCAAATTCACATTCGGATATGGAATATTTAGTTCTTCAAAAAAAGTATCGCTGAGGTTTTTATCGTAATGCTGACCCGTGTGCACCAATCGGTAGGAAATCGTTGCTCCTTCGGATTGTTTCTTTTCAATCGCTTTGATAATCGGTGCGATTTTTATAAAATTAGGTCTTGCGCCTGCAATTAGGGTGATTTTCATATTATTTCTTGTAACCAATTTTGGCTCTTGGTTTTTTATGTTCTTCTTTTTCTGTTAATTCATCCAAATAACTAAAAACCAGTTCAATATTCTTATCGTGATTTTCTAATTTCTTCTGAATTTGAGTAATATCTAATCGAATTTCTGTGGTATCCAATAGCATTTGTCTTACTTTACTGAATATTCTCATGATTTGAATATTGGTTTGAATCGCTTTTTCACTATTCAAAACACTTGACAACATTAGAACTCCGTGCTCTGTAAAAACGGAAGGTAAATACTTTTGATGCTGACCTCTTCCTTTCTTTAAGGTCGCAATTTGCGACCTTAAAAAATTGTATTCAGTTTCTGTTAATTCAAACATAAAATCTTCTGGAAATCTAGAAAGATTACGTTTTACTTGTTCTTTTAATCGTTTGGTTTCAATACCATAAAGCAGTGCTAAATCTCGGTCTAACATCACTTTTTGATTTCGGATAACGTAAATTTTATCTGAAATTGTTTCTTCTGAAATCATTAAATTTTGGCTCATATAGTTATTCTATTAACGATACAAACTGTTTCAACTTGCCACTTTTACTTCTTTCGAGTTTTTCTTTTCGAGTAAAAGTGAAGGTTAATCCGGGTTCTAAATACGTTGCAATGGCTTTTTCAATATTCAGAATTTGGTTTTCAGTTAATTTATTTTGGCTTACATATTCAATATCAAAAGTATCAATTTTAGTTTGTTTTACCACAAATTCTTTTACATTTCCATCATCTTCAATAATACTTTTGGTCACGTAGTAAAAGGTTAGTCCAGGAGATTTTTTTCCACTTGGAAGAATAGCAATATCGTTAGTTCTACCAATTAATTTCTTCAGAATTGGTTTTTTAAAGGAGCTTTTTACATCCAAAATTCCAACATCTCCAATATCATAACGAATAAAAGGATGCGCTTTATTGTAAAGTGACGTAATTACAATGCGACCTTCTTTTCCATTAGGTAACACGTTATTTTTTTCGTCTAAAATTTCTACAAAAAGCGTTTCCGAATTTACTTGCCATTCACTATTCGGATTTTGAAAAGCAATTAAATCCAACTCAGAGGCACCGTATTCATTGACAACTGGAACGCCAAATTGTTTTTCCATTACGATTTTATCTTCTTCAAAAAGCATTTCAGATGTTACCACACAACATTTCAAAGTCGGACAAACAGTAGTTAAAATGATGTTTTTTTGTTGTAAAAATTTGGCGAATAAAACCACAGAACTCGTATAACCGTTGATGTAATCGACTTTCTTTTTTTTAAATTTTACCAATACTAGTTCCAAAACAGCGTCCGATAAATCGAAGATGGGAAAACGGTACCGATGGCTCAAAAAATCTTTTAATCGTTCTTTAGTGTTTCCAATAAAATCAAGCGGAATTCCGTAAAAACGTGCTTGCAACGACGCATTGAAATCAATTCCAAACCATCCAAAACGACTAATAATATTGGCCCAAGTTAGTGCATGCGAAAATTTATCTTTGGCAAAAACAAACGGATCACCACTAGAACCCGATGTTTTATTGACGTATACATTTTTAAGATTAAATCCGTTTGAAAGGCGTTCTTGTAAAGGCTTTTGAAAATCTTTTTTAGTCATTACTGGAATTTCATTCCAATTTTCAAAATGCGATTTTCCAACTAAATCTTGATACGATTTGTTGTTTTTTAAATGATAATCAACAATTGCTGTTCTTTTCTCAAGTACATATTTCTCAAAATTTGCCTCTGTAATTGCTTGAATTTTTTCAAATTCAGAGGAAGCTTCCTGTATTGGGAACCCATTCATTAGAAGCGATAAATTGAAAAGGTTGAACACGAATTTCTATTTTGTTCAAAAATACTAAAAACAAAAACTTTTCTATGGTTTAGCTTTAAATTCTTTTGAAAACAAGCTATTTTTGTGGCACAACTAAAACTGAGAATTGTTCGGATGAGAATCTGAAAATGTTTCAGATTAAACACAACACCATGACAATTTTACTACTTGGATCAGGCGGAAGAGAACATGCTTTAGCCTGGAAAATGCTTCAATCTTCAAAATGCACCAAACTTTTTGTGGCTCCTGGAAATGCCGGAACTGCTGCAATTGCGACTAATATTTCATTAAACCCAAACGATTTTGAAGCGGTAAAAACTTTTGCTTTAGCCGAAAAAGTCGAAATGGTTGTAGTCGGACCAGAAGATCCGTTGGTTTTGGGAATTTATGATTTTTTTAAAAATGATCTTGCTTTAAAGCATATTCCAGTTATCGGTCCGTCAAAAGTTGGAGCCCAGTTAGAAGGAAGTAAAGAATTTGCTAAAGAATTTCTTGTCAAACATAAAATCCCAACTGCGGCGTACGATAGTTTCACGGCAGCAACCGTTGAAAAAGGATGTCATTTTTTAGAAACTTTACAACCGCCATACGTACTTAAAGCAGATGGATTGGCTGCTGGCAAAGGGGTTTTAATTATTCAAGATTTAGAAGAAGCGAAAAATGAATTGCGCAATATGTTGGTTCATGCTAAATTTGGTAATGCAAGTGCAAAGGTAGTAATAGAAGAGTTTTTAGACGGAATTGAATTGAGTTGTTTTGTCTTAACTGACGGAAAAAATTACAAAATTCTTCCTACGGCGAAAGATTATAAACGAATTGGCGAAGGCGACACGGGTTTAAATACTGGCGGAATGGGAGCAGTTTCTCCAGTGCCATTTGCGGATGCTGTTTTGTTAGAAAAAATAGAAACACGAATTGTAAAACCTACCATTGCTGGTTTGCAAAGCGACGGAATTGAATATAAAGGCTTCGTTTTTATCGGATTGATAAACGTAAAAGGCGAACCCATGGTGATTGAATACAATGTAAGAATGGGTGATCCTGAAACCGAGGTCGTAATGCCGAGAATAAAAAGCGATTTAGTAGAACTATTTCAAGCGGTTACTAATCAAAAATTAGATGTAGTTTCGTTAGAAATTGATGAGAGAAGCGCGACAACCATTATGGTGGTTTCGGGTGGATATCCTGAAGATTATGAAAAAGGATTTGAAATTTCGGGATTAGAAATGGTAGAGGATTCGATTGTTTTTCATGCTGGAACCAAACTAGAAAACGGAAAAGTAGTTACCAATGGAGGTCGTGTAATTACAGTAACTTCATATGGAAATAATTTTCAAGAAGGCATAAAAAAATCTTACCAAAATATAGAAAAACTACATTTTGATAAGATGTATTTTAGAAAAGATATCGGTTTCGACTTACTTTAAGAACGAATGTGCCGTTGTATCTTGGTTTTCTTCATTGTTGTCTTGGTGTTTTTGTAATTCTTTACACCAATAGATAACGTATCTTGCACAAATTGCCATTAATGTCCAACTAACAATATTAGCTAACCACCAATTACTTAATTCTAGCGAACGTAATCCATCAAGTGGTTTAAATAAAAAATCAACAAAAAGTGTTTGTATTCCTTCAAAAAATGCTCTCATTTTTAAACAAGTATTATATTTACATCCACAAAAGTATAAAATATCCTTATGATTACAAGCTTTTTTAAAAAATCTACACCAATTAATTATTCCTTCCTTGGAATTTTAACGCTTGTGTTCTTTTTATTGTATCAATTTCATAGTATTACTGGAGCAAATTCCTCAGCTGGATGGATACAAAAAACCGGATTATTAGTTCTTTTATTTGCTTCTATTTTCCTTTCTAATTTTATTGTAAAAAAGAACGGCTTGACGAAAAACAGTTCGTATACTATATTGTTTTACCTACTTTTCCTATTATTTTTCCCAAATATCTTAAATAATATCAACTTACTTTTGGCTAATTTTTTCATTTTATTATCCATGAGAAGACTGGTTTCTTTGCAAACCTTGAAAGCTCCAAAAGAAAAAATATTTGATGCTGCACTTTGGATCTTTGTAGCAAGTTTATTTCATTTTTGGTGTATTCTTTTTATTATTTTGGTTTACATTTCTATTATCTTTCATGTTTCCAGAGATTATAGAAATTGGCTGATTCCTTTCGTAGCTTTTTTTGTAACTACTATAATTTTTGTTTTATACGATTTAATTATAGACAAAACCATCATTAATTCTTATTTACAATCGAATGTAATGGATTTCCAATTGGATTATTTTACTAATAAATATCAAAATATTGCCTTTTCGATTTACACTGTTTTTGTTTTATTTTTTGTACTTCCATTTATTTTCACAGTGACCAACAAGCCATTAAATCTTCAAGCATCTTTTAAAAAGGTGATTTTTGCCGTTTTACTTGGAATAGCAATTTTTGTAATCTCAGCTGGCAAAAGCAATGAAATTTTAATATTTACATTTTTGCCAATGTCAATTATGGCAACAACTACAATTGAATATTTACAGAACAAAATACAACAAGAACTCATCTTGTTTGTTTCAATTAGTTGTGGATTGTTTTGTTTCTTTTCGCAGTTATAATTTACTCCCGTAAGCTAAATCTCCAGCATCTCCAAGTCCGGGAATAATGTAATTTTTCTCATTCAATTTTTCATCCAGTGCTGCTACCCATAAGTGGCAATTTTCAGGAAGGTTTTCTTGCAAATACTTAATTCCTTCTGGCGCTGCAATTACTACTGCAATATGAATTTCTTTTGGTTTTTGTTCTAAATGCAATTTGTTTAAAACAGCCACAATCGATTGGCCAGTTGCCAACATTGGATCAATTAATATAAGATTTTTATTTTCAAAAGAAGGAGCCGCTTGATATTCAACTAAAATTTCAAAAGCATCATCATTGCTTGGATGATGACGGTAAGCCGACACAAAACCGTTTTCGGCATTGTCAAAGATGTTCATGAAACCGGTATGCAATGCCAATCCAGCTCGAAGTATAGAACATAAAACTACATTGTCGGCTATCGTTGTTGTGTGTTTTATGCCAAGTGGTGTAGTCACATCAATAGCTTTGTATTCTAGTGTTTTGCTTAGTTCATAAGCCATAATTTTGCCTATACGTTCTATGTTTTTTCGAAAACGCATGCTGTCTTTTTGTATAACTACATCACGAATTTCAGCCAAAAAATGATTAAGAATACTGTTGTTTTCAGAAATGTAATGGATAATCATAAAGTTTCAGGTTTCAAGTTTCTGGTTTAAAAGTATAAAAACTATCTTTGCAAATAAAATTAATCATTATGTTTTCAAAATTTGCCTATTCTATATTTGAACAAAGTATTAAGGATTATCACATCTATGACAATGTAGATCAGCCCATTAATAATCCTTATCCAAAAGATAAAATCGAACATTTATTGTATTCCAAAAATTGGATTGATACTGTTCAATGGCATTATGAAGATATTATTCGTGATCCTAATATTGATCCTGTTGCGGCATTAACCTTGAAAAGAAAAATCGATGCCTCTAATCAAGAACGCACCGATATGGTTGAATACATTGATAGTTATTTCCTGCAAAAATATGGCAATGTGGAGGTGAAAACAACAGCAAAAATCAATTCTGAATCACCAGCTTGGACCATAGATCGATTGTCTATTTTGGCATTAAAAATTTATCATATGAACGAAGAAGCAACTCGTGTAGAAGCTTCGCCAGAACACAGAGAGAAATGTCAAGAAAAATTGAATGTCCTTTTGGAACAAAGAACCGATTTATCGACTGCAATCGATGATTTATTGACTGATATTGAAAATGGAGATAAATTCATGAAAGTGTACAAACAAATGAAAATGTACAACGACGACGATTTGAATCCAGTTTTGTATCAGAATAAGAAATAAAAAAAATATTTTGAACCATTAAGGTATTAAGAAAATTAACAGTATTTATTGAAACTTAATACCTTAATGGTTTTTAAACATAATTACATTGTCAAAACCAATTCAACATATAGCGGTCACCCGCCTTTCAGCAATGGGCGATGTAGCCATGATAGTTCCTGTTGTTAAGGCCTTGGTTGAGCAAAATCCAAATGTAAAAGTTACCGTTGTTTCGCGTCCTTTTTTTCAACCTTTTTTTGATGGAATTGACAATGTAAACTTCTTCGCTGTTGATTTGAACAATAGTCACAAGGGATTTTTAGGATTGTTGCAGTTGTTCTCCGATATAAAGAAATTAAATGTTGATGCTATTGCCGATTTGCATAACGTTCTAAGGGCGAAGATTATTAGAACTCTATTTGCTATAAGCGGTAAAAAAGTTGCATTTACTGATAAAGGAAGAAGCGAGAAAAAAGCATTAACGCGGGCCCAAAATAAGATTTTCAAACCTTTAAAATCAATGTTTGAAAGACATGTTGATACCTTTGCAAAACTTGGTTTCTCTATTGATTTGTCTAAAGCAACGTTTCAAGAAAAAGCAATTTTAAGTACTAAAATTATAAATTTTTCAGAAAAAAAAGAAAGTAGTAGATGGATTGGAATTGCGCCTTTTGCTCAATATGATGGTAAGGTTTATCCGCAAGATTTAATGATGCAGGTAATTGAACAATTAGCATCGGATTCTAAAACTAAAATCTTCCTTTTTGGTGGTGGAAGCAATGAAATTGAACTATTGAATTCCCATAGTAAAGACAAACAAAATGTTCTTGTTGTAGCTGGAAAATTTAACCTAAAAGAAGAATTACAACTGATTTCCAATTTAGATGTAATGCTTTCTATGGATTCTGGAAATGCTCATATTGCTGCAATGTTGGGAATAAAAGTAATTACACTTTGGGGTGCCACACATCCTTTCGCTGGTTTTTCTCCGTTCAATCAACCCTTAGAAAATTGTTTAGTTTCTGATATTGAAAAATATCCATTACTTCCAACTTCGGTTTATGGAAATAAAAAGGTTAAAGGTTATGAACACGTTATGCGAAGTATTAAATCTAAACAAATAATAGATAGGATTACTAGTTTATAGTTACATAAAAGCTATTTTTTTTCTATTACTTTTTTAAGTAAGTCATTCTGAATTTTAAGTTGTTTAATTTCTGTTTTTAATTCTTCGATTTGAACTTGTTGTTCTTGAACGGCTTTAACAACAACAGGAATGATATCACTATACATAACGCCAAGGTTTGGATTTTCAACATAATTATAGATCTCAGGTTGTTTTTCATCTGTTATTCTCCAATCATGAGTCTTTACAACTTCAGGAATAACCGTTAATAAATCTTGTGCTAAAAATCCAATTTTAGTTTCTTCTAAATTTTCTGGAATAGTTGTTTTCCCAATTTTATTATTTTTCCATTTAAAAGATACTGGTTTTAATTTCATCAATTCATTTAATCCATAAGATAGCGGATTGATGTCTTTTTTCATACGCGCATCTGAGGTATTGATAGTGCCATTTTGCGCATACACACTGCTCCATCGGTGATTGCTAGTGCCTAAAGTAGCAGAACCACTAGCTGCAATTGGACTAAAACTGTATTTAGAAAATAACTCAGCGGTTCCGTCTACAACATATTCTATGGAGCCTAATTGAGTTGCAGTTCCACCTGCTAAGCCAATATTTGAACCTAACGCAAAGTCAATAGTATAGGTAGTGCTACTAGAATCTGTAAATGTAGTTCCATCATCGCTTAAAGGGATTGCAATACTTCCAAAATTAATAAAATCATAACTTGAATTCAAGTGCATTGCATAGGTTCGGGCGTCAGAATCAATGCGAAGATTTCCATATTGATCGAAAGTGAATCGATCGGCACCGGCTTTTTGAAGTTTGAATTTTCCAAGTCCGTTAGCGTTAAAATTCATATCATAAGTGCCCAAAGTAATTGATGTATTTTCGGTTAAAGGTCCTCCTAGTTTTATAATGTTTGAGGCATTAGTTAAACCATTTTGAAAGGTATAAGTACTACTACTTGGTAGAGTGACCGTATTCCCATTTGAAATAGATAAATCATTGCCAGAAAGACTCAACGTTTGGTTATCGGTTCCTGAACTTGCACTGCCCCAATACGCATTTCCATTAGCATCAGAAACCATTACTTTTCCAGAGCCTTGTGTACCATCTTTTAATCTAAAAACATACGAACCTGCAGTTGGAGTTGTGGTTTCTGTTATTAATATAGTGTCTACTGCTGCTCCCCAACAATTATTTCCAGTATATAAAAACCTAAGGGAATAGGTGTTTCCGGCTACCACAGTTGAATTTGCAGAATAAGACGCATCTAAAGCCTCAGTATTTGCAACTCCTCCTAAATTTACTAAGGTAGCCGCTACAGTACTTGTTGTTTCATTATATAAAGTAACTACAAACGAATCAGCTGTTGAAGACGCATAATCATCATAACCATATTTAAAAGCAATTGAAATAGTGGTAGTAGTTGGATTAAAAGTAGTTGATTTAAAAGTTTGATTTTGTATGCAGGAAGAACTATATTGAATATAGGCTCTGTTACCGGAACAGGTAGTACAAGACGCCCATGTACTGGTAGCACTAACAGACCAAATATTAGGAGCAGTTGTACAAGTATTACCAGTTCCTGATATTGACGTCACACTACTTGATGTAAAGTCGTTGGAATATAGCGTATTAAGACCAGAAGTTGGTAGTGTAGTAACTCCTTCAACGTGGAGTTTTGTATTGGGAGCATTTGTTCCGATACCAACATTACCACCATTTTTTACACGCATGGCTTCTGTTCCATTTGCTTTTATAACAAAATCCTGACCATCGGTTGTTCCAATAAAATTAGTTCCTGCTGTAGTACCAGCATTTCCTGTTAAAGACCAATCAGAAGAGCCAAACGGCAACCATGCCATTCCATTGTAATAATAAAATCCAGAAGTACTATCATTTTGATAGATTAACAATCCAGTTGCAGGTGACGCAATAGCGTTTCTTTGTGCAATAGTCATTCTAGGAATTAGAATTCCAGAAGATGTAGAAGTGATGTCTAACATTGCACTATTGTCTGGAGTTGTTGTTCCAATACCAACTTGTGAATAAAAATTATATGAACACAAAAATAGAAACAGAAAGAATAGTTTTTTACACATAATTAATTTTTAATTAAAATTCTTCTTTCTGTAAAGATAATAAATTATTTTTTCTATACATCATCAAAGTCCACAAATATTTCATTACTAGTGGGATGCGCTTGACAAGTTAGAATTAAACCATCGGCGACTTCTTTATCGGTTAGAATAGAATTCTTTTTCATTTCGGCAGTTCCTTTAGAGATTCTAGCTAAGCAGCTACTGCAAATCCCACCCTGACATGAATAAGGAGCATCAATGCCTTGTTTTAAAGCGGCTTCCAACAAGGTTTGCTTCTGACTCATCTCGAAGGTTGTTTCTTCGTCATCAACCATAACTGTGATTTTTGTATGACCATCGTGTGAACTAGTGTTAGTATTTTCAGTTGATGAAGTAGAAAACAATTCGAATTTTATATTTTTATCGGTAACGTTTTGTTCTTTTAAAACTGTTGTTGCTTGATTAATCATTTCTTCGGGACCGCACAAATAAAATTTGTCGAATTCTTTTTCTTTGTGCTTATGGTTCAATACAAAGTTGATGTTGGATTTGTCAATTCTGCCAAAAAGTTCGTTTTCTACTTTGGCTTGACTGAACACATAATGTACAAAAAATCGTCCGACATATTTTAATTGCAATTCGTGTAATTGATTATGAAAAATAGTCTCTTCTGGTGTTTTGTTTCCATAGAGCAATATAAAACAACTATTTGGTTCATTTTCCAAAACAGATTGAAGTATTGACATTACAGGGGTAATTCCACTTCCTGCAACAAAAGCCGCGTAGTTCTTTTGTCTTTCAACATTGGGTTCGAAAGTGAACTTACCTTCGGGTTGTCCTACTTCAAGAAGATCACCTACTTTTAGGTTTTCATTTGCAAATTTTGAAAAATAACCATTGTTAACCGATTTAATGGCGATTCTTAATTCGTTACTATTTGGTGAAGAGCAGATGGAATAGGCGCGACGAATTTCTTTTCCATCGAGCGTTAATTTTAAGTTTATATATTGACCTGCGATGAATTGGTAAATAGATTGTAATTCGTTAGGAACATTAAAAACAATAGAAACGGCACTTGGCGTTTCACGTTTTATTTCCTTTATGTTTAGTTTATAAAATGAGGACATAGCATATATTTTTTACAAAGGTAATAAATAGACTGTATTTTCAAATATATTGTAACATTTCACCACTTTTATAAACTAATATCAAAACCAAAACAATATACTATGTTTAAACATTTTATTAATCTAGAATGGAAATCTTTTATTCGTTCGGCCTCCTTTGGGACTAATGTGGTGCTAAAGGTCTTTATGGGATTGATGGCACTTTATTTTGTGGCTATGTTTCTTCTTTTAGGATTTGGAATTTATCCAATGCTAGAAGATGTGGGATTGAATCCGTTTACAACCGTTAACAAGTTTTTGATTTATTATTTTGTGCTGGATTTAGTGATACGCTACTTTTTACAAAAAATGCCAGTGATGAATATTCGACCATTGTTGACTTTACCCATAAAGCGAAATACTATTGTTCATTTTTCGTTAGGAAAAACGGCCATTTCATTTTTTAACGTCTCACATGCGTTTTTCTTTATTCCGTTTTCTATAATGCTGATAAAGAATGGGTATTCGGTCGTACAAATTCTTTTGTGGCATTTGGGTGTTATTGGCGTTATTTATATGAACAACTTTATCAATGTTTTGTTGAACAACAAAGACAGCGTTTTCTATGCGGTTTTGGCAGTAGTAGCGGGTTGTGGAGCGGCACAATATTATAAAGTTTTTGATATTACCACTTATTCTGCACCTTTTTTCCAAGGATTGTACAGCACGAGTTATCTATTTCTCATTTCAATAATAGCAGCAACATTAGCATATTATTTTGCGTTCAATTTCTTTAAAAGTAATTTGAATCTTGATGAAGGATTAGCGAAGAAAAGTGAGGAAGCAAAAACAGAAAACTTTAATTGGTTAAATCAATTTGGCACCTTAGGAACGTTTTTGAAAAACGATATTAAATTGATAAAAAGAAACAAACGTTCCAGAACTACGGTTATTATGAGTGTTGTTTTCTTATTTTACGGTTTTCTATTTTTTAATAACGCAGCTCAACCAGCTGTGATGGGAATTTTTGCTGGAATTTTTGTTTCCGGCGGATTTCTTTTCACCTTTGGACAGTTTGTTCCGAGTTGGGATAGTGCTTATTATCAATTGATGATGAGTCAGAATATTCAGTATAAGGAATATTTAAGTTCTAAATGGTGGTTGATGGTTATTGCTACGTTAATTTCAACATTATTAGCCTCTTTTTATCTTTATTTGGGATGGCATACTTATTTGTTAATCGTAGTAGGAGCCATTTATAATATTGGCGTGAATTCTCATTTGGTGTTATTGGGTGGGGCTTTTGTAAAAACTCCAATTGATCTTTCTATGGCAACCAAAGCATTTGGAGATAAACAAGCTTTTAACGTAAAAACAATGTTACTAGCGATACCAAAATTATTATTTCCGGTTTTGCTTTATGGTATAGGAAAAGCATTTTTCAATGAAAATATTGGGTTGCTTTTTGTAGTAATTACCGGGATTATTGGATTTGCCTTGAGAAGCAAAGTATTCAAAATGATTGAAGGAATATACAAATCTGAAAAATACGCGACCATTGCTGCTTATAAACAAAAAAACTAACCACTATTCATTAACGATAAATTAGTATAAATATGATACAGGTAAATAATCTTTCGAAAACCTATAATAATGGCATTAAAGTATTAAATATTGACGGTCTCGAGATTCCAAAAGGACAAAGTTTTGGCTTAGTTGGAAATAATGGAGCGGGAAAAACTACTTTTTTTAGTTTGCTTTTAGATTTAATTCAACCAAGTTCGGGATATATTAAAAACAATGATATTCAAGTAAATACAAGTGAAGCTTGGAAACCTTTTACATCAGCTTTTATTGATGAAAGTTTCCTCATAGGCTATTTAACCGCCGAAGAATATTTTTATTTTATCGGAGATTTACGAAATCAAAACAAAGCCGATGTTGATGCTTTGCTAAAAAAACATGAAGAATTTTTCAATGGTGAAATCTTAAATAGTAAAAAGTATCTAAGAGATTTATCCAAAGGAAACATGAAAAAAGTGGGTATTATTGCCACTTTAATAGGAAATCCCGAAGTAGTTATTTTGGATGAACCTTTTGCTAATTTAGATCCTACAACCGTAAATCGATTAAAAAAAATAATTAAAGAACTGGCCGATAATCCAGAGGTTACTGTTTTAGTGTCCAGCCATGATTTGGTTCATACCGTTGAGGTTTGTACAAGAATTGTGGCCTTAAATAAAGGCGAGGTTGTAAAAGACATTCAAACATCAGAGGAAACTTTGAGAGAATTGGAAGCTTTTTTTGCCGTGTAATTTTTATTTATTAGTTATAAAATCCGTAAGACATTTATTTGTTTTACGGATTTCTTGTTTAAAAAAAGTATTATTTTTTTTCAAGTATCAAAAAGAAATGTACTTTTACCAGTTAGTTATACTAAAATAAGCTTTTTAGAGTTACTTATTAATACGTTTTGACCTTGAAAAATAGTACTTTTAAAAACACAATCATAGCAATTGTAGTAATTTTTTTTGTAGCATGTTCTACCAAGAAAAATACTTTTGTATCCAGAAACATGAATGCCTTGGCAACCAGAGATAATATTCTTTTTAATGGAAATATAGCGCTCAATAAAGGCATTGCCGATTTAAAATCTCAATACAAAGACAATTTTTGGGAAATTCTTCCGGTGGAGCGTATGCAAATATCACAAGAACAAGCGCAGCCTGGACAAAAGAAAAACGCCAATTTTGATAGAGCTGAAACCAAGGCTACGATGGCAATTCAAAAGCATTCGATGTATATTGACGGAAGTGAGAAAAATCCTCAGATGGATGAAGCTCATTTATTGCTCGGAAAAGCACGTTATTACGATCAACGTTTTGTTCCAGCTTTAGAGGCATTTAATTATGTTTTATATAAATATCCTAAAAGTGATAAGATTTATGAGGTTAAAATTTGGAGAGAAAAAACCAATATGCGCATGGATAATGATGAAACAGCTATTAAAAATCTCCAAAAATTATTAACTGAAATAAAGTTTAAAGATCAAATTTTTGCCGATGCTAATGCTACTTTGGCGCAAGCTTTTTTGAACATTAAACAACGAGATAGTGCTGTTGCTAGATTAGATTTGGCAACAAAGTTTACTAAACTCGACGAGGAGAAATCAAGATATCGATTCATAATGGGTCAAATTTATGATGAGGTTGGTAAGAAAGATAGTGCATTTGCCAAATACCAACAAGTGATTGATATGCATAGAAATGCAGCGCGTCAATATGTCATTCAAGCTCATGCTCGCCAAGCGCAACAATTTGATTTTTCTAAAGGTGATACTTTGGCTTTTATGAAAAAGTATAGAAAGTTTCTAAAAGATAGAGAAAACAGACCTTATTTAGATGTTCTTAATCATCAAGTTGCTTTGTTTTATGACAAATTAAAAATGCCAGATGAAGCCAAAAAGTATTATAATAAATCTATTAGAAATCGAGATGATGTTTATTTATTGGCTAGCAATTACAGAAATTTAGCCGATATATATTTTAATAAAGCAAAGTATGTAACCGCAGGAAAATATTTTGACAGTACTTTAACAAATTTAAAGCCTCGTACTAGAGAATTTAAACTAATTTCTAAAAAAAGACAGAATCTAGACGACGTTATAAAATTTGAAGGAATAGCCCAACGAAATGATAGTATTCTGAAAATTGCATCACTTTCTTCTTCAGGCAGAGAAAGTTATTTTAAAGACTATATTGAAAACTTAAAGAAAGAAGAAAAAAAGCAGCAAGAGCTTGAAGAAAAAGTAGCTAAACAATCAGGACAAGATATCGCAGATAACAATCCATTTAAAGGGAAAGGTAAAAATAATAAGGAAGAAAAAATTGACAATACTGAAAACTCTAAAAAAGATACACCTCCTGCAATAGCACCAAAGCCATTAATCTCTAGTTCAGATCAGGCAAGTACTTTTTATTTTTACAATCCATCAATAGTTATTTTTGGAAAAGTTGAATTCAAGAAAAAATGGGGAGATAGAGCCCATGTAGAAAATTGGAGATTATTTAAAGAAGAAGTTAAAGAAGATAAAGACACTGATGCAGCAGCAGATTCGTCAAATAATGAAGATAAATCCAAGAAAGTTCCTGAAAAATATACTACAGATTTTTATTTAAAACAGCTTCCAACTGCAACTAAGGCTCTTGATAGTATTGGAAAAGAAAGAAATTTTGCGTATTATCAGTTAGGTGTTATTTACAAAGAAAAATTCAAAGAATATAAAAGAGCGGCCGACAAACTAGAAAAGCTTTTGGATAATAAACCAGAAGAACGATTGGTGTTGCCGAGCATGTATAATTTGTATAAAATTTATGAAATCATTGACCCAAACAAAGCATTGGCAATGAAGGCAAAAATTATTGCACAATACCCAGATTCTCGTTATGCACAAATCATAAGTAATTCTGGTGGATTACAAATGAGTTCAAATCCAGAAGTTGCATACAACAGCTTGTATCAAGAATACTTGAAAGGACAGTACCGAGAACTTCTTCCGAAAACAGAAGAAGCGATAGACGAATTTACAGGAGAAGAAATACTACCAAAATTTGAATTGTTAAAGGCTAATCTTTTTGGAAAGCTTAAAGGATTGGAAGAATATAAAAAATCGCTAAATTATGTAGCCTTAACTTATCCAAACAGTACAGAAGGAAAATCAACAGAAAAGTTCATAGCTGAAAGGATACCTTATTTAGAATCACTTACATTTAATTCGGAGTTTCCATTATCTTGGAAAATACTATATCGAGTAGATAACTTGGAAGAGAAAAGCACCAAAGATCTTCTAGCTAAATTAGTCAAATTTGCAAAAGAGCGAACAATAGAGAAATTATTTGTTACAACAGATATTTATACTTTGGATAAAAATTTCATAGTTATTCATGGAATAAAAACAGTTGAAAACGCCAAAGGTATAGCGCAAGTTTTAAAAGAATTTAAAGACTATAAAATTGCTGAACCAGCAATTGTTATTTCTAGTGAAAATTATAAAGTAGTTCAAGTCAAAAAAAATATTGATGATTATGTTTCAGGAGGATGGCTAACTAAACCTATAGTTCCTATTCAAAGAACTATTGTGGTACCAGAAGACGAAGAGGAAAAGAAAGCAAAACAAGAAGATCAACCAAAAGCTAATGAGGCACCAGCAAACAACGCAGCTAATGAAAATGGTACCGGAAATGAAAAAAGCTTTAAAAACAACACTTCTCCCGGAGGAATGAATCCACCAAATCCAAATGAACAAGGCATAAAAAATATGATGCCACCAGGTACTGAAGGACCTAAAAGACCATAATATTATGTTTGACAAAAAACCAAAATCATATACAGACCTTTTAGGTAAAACCAATAGAATTGTTGAAGGAACTGCCATAAAGGGCGATATTGTTTCTCCAGCAGATTTTCGGTTGGATGGTCATCTTATTGGTAATTTTGAATCAAAAGGTAAATTGGTGATTGGTCCAGCAGGAAGCGTAAAGGGAGACATAATTTGTAAAAATTGCGATATCGAAGGGCGTTTTGATGGAAAAATTCAGGTTTCTGAAATTCTTAATTTGAAATCTAAAGCAAGTGTTCATGGTGATGTAATTTGTGGTAAGCTTTCTGTAGAGCCTGGAGCAGAATTTAGTGCCACTTGTATAATGAAACCTCACATAAAAAATCTACCTCACAATGGACAACCAACCGAAGAAAAAACAGCGTAATAAATGGTTGGCGTTAATCAATATCCCTATCCAAATGGGCGTCGTGATTTATCTTTTCGCAAAAGGAGGAGCATGGTTAGATGTTTACTATTCAAATTCACAGCAACTTTTTGTAAAATTGCTTACGGTTATTGGTGTTGGTTTGGCATTTTATAATTTAAACCGGCAATTGAAGGAAATCAATAAAATAGACGACACTAAAAATGATTAACAAATACAAGCCAATTTTAGAAGTTTTCGTTATCTCTGCAATAGCCTTTATCATTCACAAATTTTTTTTGTATTACGCATTGAGCTCTTTAGTTGAAGGAGACTTTAAGTATTCGCTACCTCTTTTATATTCATTTTTTGCGATTTGTTCTTTAATCATCGTATTCGTTCTAATCAAGATGAAAGACAAAAACATTGATAGTGTTGGTCAAACATTTCTGCTATTAACCTCTATCAAAATGGTGATTTCTTATATTTTTTTATATCCTATTTTGAAGTCAACGAATCACTTAATGACACCTGAAAAAATAAATTTTTTTATCACATTCGCTGTGTTTTTGACAATAGAAACGGTTGTAACGATAAGAATCTTAAATAAAAATCAGTAAAACGAATTAAATTTAATAATTAAGTCAAAAAATTGTTGAATAAACTTTTGGATATTAATAAAAGATGTACCTTTGCACCAAATTTCAGAAGTAAAAATTAAGATAATTTTAAGTTATGGTGTTTTCGAAAAAACCGATTCATTTTATACTAGTAATTCTGGTAGCTTTAGTTCCATTTTTTGGTAAAGCAACTACTTCAGATACTTTACAGGCTTCTAAAAAAGCGGAAAGCAAAGTTTTGTCGGAAGATGAAAAAAAGGATGAAGAACGAAAAGAATTCATACAACATCACTTATTAGATTCTCACGATTTCCATATTTTTTCATACGGTAAAAATGCAGAACATCATGTTGGCTTTCCATTACCAGTAATTCTATGGGATAATGGTTTACATGTTTTTTCTTCTTCAAAATTTGAACATGGAGAAGCAACGGCAGAAGACGGCGGAAACTATTATAAAATCAGCCACCATGATGGTAAAATATATAAAACAGATGCTACAGGAACTTTAACAGAAAATGATAAAGGCAAAATAGAAAATCAAATCCCACTTGATTTTTCTATTACTAAAACATTTTTCATGATAATAGTAGTGAGCATTTTAATGTTTTTGTTGTTCGCAGGTTTAGGGAAGTCCTACAAAAAAAATGGTTCAATTGCCAAAGGAGCAGGTAGATTTTTCGAACCAATTATCATTTACATTAGAGACGAAATTGCCATTCCAAACATTGGTGAAAAACATTACAGAAAATACATGAGTTTTTTGTTGACCATATTTTTCTTTATATGGTTTTCTAATATTTTCGGACTAACGCCTCTAGGGGTTAACATTACTGGTAATTTAGCTATTACCGGAGCATTGGCACTCATAACATACATCATTACGACATTTACTGCTAAAAAAGATTATTGGAAACATATTTTCTGGATGCCAGGAGTGCCAGTACCAATGAAGTTTATATTAGCTCCAATTGAATTATTAGGAACAATCATTAAACCATTTTCATTAATGATTCGTTTGTATGCCAATATGTTGGCAGGTCACGTAGTGTTATTGAGCTTAATCGCATTGATGTACAAAGCAAACAGTATTATTGGAAGTCCATTGGCTTTCTTACTATCATTTGTTTTAACATTATTAGAAGTTTTAGTAGCATTGTTACAAGCATATATTTTCACTATGTTAGCTGCTTTATATTTTGGTTCTGCTTCAGAAGAGCACCACCACGAAGAAGCGCACTAGATTTTAGATATCAGTTTTTAGAAATCTAAAATTGTTAATCAAATTGAATGTTTAATTTTTAATACATATTTTTATGGAAATCCCTAGAATCGTTGGAGCAGGATTGGTAGTAATTGGGGCAGGTATTGGTATTGGTAGAATCGGTGGTTCTGCAATGGATGCTATTGCACGTCAACCAGAAGCTACTGGAAAAATCCAAACAGCTATGCTTATCGCTGCTGCGCTTATTGAAGGAATTGGTTTCGCTGCAATTTTTGCATCGTAACATTAAAAAAACAAAAGTTGTAACGGTTGGTTGCAACTTTTGTTACTTATTAAAAACATAATTATTTAAAGAAATATAGAATGGAAGAATTATTTGGACATATTTCATTAGGATCGTTTATTTTAGAAATAGTTTTATTCATTGCATTGATTTTCCTATTGAAAAAATTTGCATGGAAACCAATTCTTGATGCAGTAAACGAAAGAGAGGATGGTATTAAAAATGCATTACTTTCTGCCGAAAATGCAAAGAAAGAAATGCAAAACTTAAAATCAGATAATGAGAAATTATTAGCTGAAGCAAGAGCAGAACGCGATGTAATGATGAAAGAAGCCCGTGAAATCAAAGACAAAATGATTAACGATGCTAAATCTGAGGCGCAAGCAGCAGGAGAAAAGATGATTGCTCAAGCCAAAGCCGCGATTGAAAGCGAGAAGAATGCTGCGATGGCTGATTTGAAGAATCAAGTTTCATCATTGTCATTAGAAATTGCAGAAAAAGTATTAAGAGATGAATTATCTAACAAAGATTCTCAAACGAAATTAGTTGAGAAAATGTTAGGTGACGCTAAATTAAACTAATCATTATGTCTAGAGCAGCGATTAGATATGCTAAAGCAATATTAGATATTGCGCAAACTTCAGGAAAAGCTGATGCTGTTAACAACGATATGAAGTCGATTGTTATTGCGGTATCCGAAAGTACTGAATTGAAAGATTTTTTATTAAGTCCAATTATTAAAATGGAAGTTAAAAAATCGGCTTTGTCTGAAATATTTTCAAATGTTCAAGCAGAAACCAATAGTTTGTTTCATTTATTATATGAAAACAAACGATTTGAAATTCTTGCGTCAATTGCAACCGAATATAATAGATTATTTGATGAAAGTAATGGTATAGAAGTAGCTAAAGTAACTACTGCTTTTCCAATAACTCCAGAGTTAGAAACTAAAGTATTAGCTAAAATTGCAGAATTTTCAAATAAGAAAATTACAATTGAAAATATTGTAAATCCGTCAATTATTGGAGGATTTATCTTGAGAGTAGGTGACCAACAATACAATGCATCTGTGTCTAGTAAATTGAGTGAATTAAAACGTGAATTTGCAAATTAAATAGTATGAAAAAAATAATAACATTATTGTTTTTGAGTATTTCAATTTTTGGTTTTTCTCAAAAGATTAAATTAAAAAAAGGTGACGTTTTAGTTGATGAGACAGTTTGGTTAAAATATAAAGACTGTGGAACATTTGATTCAACTTGTTCCTTGTTAGGTAAAGATGGAGATGAAATTATTTTCTTTAAATGGATAAATGTTCCTGGTGCTGAACCTATGACAGCATCAAATCCACAAGGGAACTTGCGTTATGTTGAGATTGTTTTTGTTGGACAAAAAATGAAAATAGAACTTCAAAAAACGCAAAAGGATTGTATCGAAATATTATACAATTCGAAGGCGGTTAATCCAGATGGCACATTAAATCCTGATAAGGTTGATCGTTTGGTTGAAAAGTATGGAACTCCTTTTTCAGATAGATTAAATAAATCAAGTAACAATCCTAGTACAATAATAATAAACAATAATCAACAGCCTCAAAGGTCTGGTGTAAATATTAATTTAGGTAGATAATCATATAAATATTATGGCAGAAATTAAACCTGCTGAGATTTCAGCAATATTAAAGAAACAATTATCTGGTTTTGAATCAGGTGCAACTTTAGAAGAAGTAGGAACTGTACTTCAAGTGGGTGATGGTATCGCTCGTGTATACGGATTATCAAACGCTCAATATGGTGAGTTAGTGCAATTCGAAAACGGATTAGAGGCTATCGTGCTAAACTTGGAAGAAGACAATGTTGGGGTGGTACTTTTGGGATCTTCAACAGGTATTAGAGAAGGTTCCACTGTAAAACGTACGCAACGAATTGCCTCTTTGAAAGTAGGTGAGCAAATTGTAGGTCGTGTAGTAGATACATTAGGAAATCCAATTGATGGTAAAGGACCTATTGGTGGAGAATTATTTGATATGCCATTAGAGAGAAAAGCTCCTGGAGTTATCTTTCGTCAACCCGTAACAGAACCATTACAAACCGGTATCAAAGCAGTAGATGCGATGATTCCTGTGGGACGTGGACAACGTGAGTTGGTAATTGGTGACCGTCAAACTGGTAAATCAACAGTTTGTATCGATACAATTTTAAATCAAAAAGAATTTTACGATGCCGGAAAACCAGTATTTTGCATCTATGTAGCTATTGGACAAAAAGCGTCAACAGTTGCAGGTATTGCAAAAATGTTGGAAGAAAAAGGAGCAATGGCATATACGGTAATTGTAGCAGCTAACGCATCTGACCCAGCACCAATGCAAGTGTATGCACCAATGGCCGGAGCTGCAATTGGAGAATACTTCCGTGATTCAGGGCGTCCGGCATTAATTGTTTATGATGATTTATCTAAACAGGCAGTTGCTTACCGTGAGGTTTCTCTTTTATTAAGAAGACCACCGGGCCGTGAAGCATATCCTGGAGACGTTTTCTACCTACACTCTCGTTTATTAGAAAGAGCTTGTAAAGTAATTGCCGATGATGATATCGCTAAAAACATGAACGATTTACCAGATACTTTGAAAGGTATCGTTAAAGGTGGAGGATCATTGACAGCTTTACCGATCATTGAAACACAAGCCGGAGACGTTTCTGCATATATCCCAACTAACGTTATTTCGATTACAGATGGACAGATTTTCCTTGACGGAGATTTGTTTAACTCTGGAGTTCGTCCTGCGATTAACGTAGGTATTTCCGTATCACGTGTTGGAGGTAATGCTCAAATTAAATCCATGAAAAAAGTGGCAGGTACCTTAAAATTAGATCAAGCACAATTCCGTGAGTTAGAAGCTTTCGCAAAATTTGGTTCAGATTTGGATGCGGTTACTTTAAACGTAATTGAAAAAGGAAAAAGAAACGTTGAAATCTTGAAACAAGGTTTGAATGACCCTTATACTGTTGAAAATCAAGTAGCAATTATTTATGCAGGTTCTAAAAACTTATTGAGAAATGTTCCAGTAAATAAAGTTAAAGAATTCGAAAAAGATTTCTTAGAATATTTGAACAACAAAAATAGAGCTACACTAGATGCCTTGAAAGCAGGTAAATTAGATGATAGCATTACTGATGTTTTAGAACAAGCAGCTAAAGAAATTTCAGCAAAATACAACTAATAATAATTTGAAGACTT
>CAZSZH010000003.1:0-84038 GCA_964610785.1 uncultured Flavobacterium sp.
ACAAGTTATTAAAAGTATTGTTGCAAAAGAAAACACATTTGTTATTATGCCAACGGGTGGTGGAAAATCATTGTGTTATCAATTACCGGCTTTAATTCAAGAGGGAACTGCTATTGTAGTCTCCCCTTTAATTGCTTTAATGAAAAATCAAGTTGATGCTATTAGAAGTGTTTCAACCAATGATGGTATCGCACATGTATTAAATTCTTCATTAACTAAAACGGAAATCAATCAAGTAAAAAAAGACATAAGTTCAGGAATTACTAAACTGCTGTATGTAGCACCAGAATCGCTAACCAAAGAAGAATATGTAGAGTTTTTAAAATCAGTTCCAATTTCATTTGTTGCAATTGATGAAGCCCATTGTATTTCGGAATGGGGTCATGATTTTAGACCCGAATATAGAAATTTAAGAACAATAATTAAGCATTTAGGCGATGTTCCAGTTATTGGATTAACAGCAACTGCAACTCCTAAAGTTCAAGAAGACATTCTTAAGAATTTGGACATGTCAGATGCAACTACTTACAAAGCATCATTCAACAGACCCAATTTATTTTATGAAGTTAGAACGAAAACTAAAAATATTGAATCTGATATCATTCGTTTTATTAAACAAAATAAAGGAAAATCAGGAATTATTTATTGTTTAAGTCGTAAAAAGGTAGAAGCCATTGCTGAAGTACTTCAAGTAAACGGAATTAGTGCTGTACCTTATCATGCAGGTTTAGATGCTAAAACTCGTGCAAAACATCAAGATATGTTTCTTATGGAAGATGTTGATGTGGTTGTTGCTACTATTGCTTTTGGAATGGGAATTGACAAACCAGACGTTCGTTTTGTTATTCATCATGATATTCCTAAATCTTTAGAAAGTTATTATCAAGAAACCGGAAGAGCTGGAAGAGATGGTGGTGAGGGACACTGTTTAGCATATTACTCCTACAAAGATGTAGAAAAATTAGAAAAATTCATGTCAGGTAAACCTGTCGCCGAACAAGAAATTGGATTTGCCTTATTGCAAGAAGTTGTAGCCTATGCAGAAACTTCGATGTCAAGACGTAAGTTTTTATTACATTATTTCGGTGAAGAATTTGACAGCGAAAATGGTGAAGGAGCTGATATGGATGACAATGTTCGTAATCCAAAAGTAAAAGTCGAAGCCAAACATAATGTTGTCAAACTTTTAGAAGTTGTTCGTGACACTAAGCATTTATATAAATCGAAAGAAATTGTGTTCACTTTGATAGGAAGAATTAATGCCACAATAAAAGCCCACAGAACGGATTCACAAAACTTCTTTGGGTGTGGAAAAGATCAAGAAGAGCGGTACTGGATGGCTTTAATCCGCCAAGTTTTGGTTGATGGTTTATTAACAAAAGACATAGAAACCTATGGCATTTTAAAAGTTTCAAATAAAGGACATGATTTTATTAAAAATCCAACATCTTTTATGATGTCGGAAGATCATGAATATAATGAAGCTGAGGATGATGCTATTGTTACAGCAGCAAAATCATCAGGAACTGCTGATGAAGTTTTGATGACAATGTTACGAGATTTACGTAAAAAAGTGGCTAAAAAATTGGGGGTTCCTCCATTTGTGGTTTTTCAAGATCCATCTCTAGAGGATATGGCATTAAAATACCCAATAACATCTGAAGAATTGATAAATATTCACGGTGTTGGAGAAGGAAAAGCCAAAAAATATGGAAAGGAGTTCATTGAATTAATCAGTAGATACGTTGAAGACAATGATATTATTCGTCCTGACGATTTAGTTGTAAAGTCGACTGGTGCCAACTCTGCTAACAAATTATATATTATCCAAAACATAGACAGAAAGCTTTCACTTGACGATATCGCATCTGCCAAGGGAATGAAAATGGATGAACTGTTGAAGGAGATGGAACAAATTGTTTATTCTGGCACTAAATTAAATATTAAATATTGGATTGATGAAATGCTTGATGATGAGCAACAAGAAGAAATTCATGAATATTTTATGGAATCTGAAACTGACAATATTGAAACCGCTCTTAAGGAATTTGATGGCGATTATGATATTGAAGAATTACGTTTAATGCGAATAAAGTTTATTAGCGAAGTAGCCAATTAAAATAAAATTTTAAAACTCCTAATTCCAAAATTATTTTATTTAGAATTTGGAGTTTTTTTATGCGATATATAATTCACCTCGATGCGGTTTTAAAGCATCACGAACCAAAATCATATTTTCATCTTTTACTACCATAAAGGCAATGGCGTGTATTTCGTTTATGATTTCAAAACCAGTGATTACTGCAGGAAGTTCTTCTATTGCAATAAATTCTTTTAAATGAATTTCATGGTGCTCGGCAGTTCGTGCTGAAGTAATCCCTCTAAAATCCCAAATTAACTTTATTTGTCGCATTTATTTCGAATATTATATTTTAATATTATGGCCAAAGATAAACTTGTTGGCTATTTTACATACTTTTTATAATAAAATTAAGTTTTATTTTTTTTAAATACACTATTTTTGATTTTTTTAATACCTTATTAATAACTTAAATGATTCGTTTATGAATAAAATTTTATTAGCTATTGTTTTTTGTTTTTCAACATTTTATGCTACATCACAATCAGGTTATCAAATAACTATTAATCTAAAAGATTGCAAAGACACTATCGCATTTCTTACTTATTATCAAATGGATAAAAATTTCATAAAAGATACTTGTACCCATATCAAAAATGGTAAAATTATCTTTAAAGGAAAAGGAAAATTAGATAAAGGAATTTATTCTCTAATTAGTCAACAAAAGAGTGTCTACTTTGATTTTTTTATTGATGACAATACCCAAAATCTAGAACTAAAAAACGATTTGGGAGTGACCAATATTGAAGGCTTAACGGCAGTTAACTCGAACCTCGAAAATGATTTTTTTGATTATATAAAATATATTGGTAAACAAAATAAAGATTTTGTAGACTATAAAACTGGTATCAAGCTTTTGTCCAAAAAAGATACTCTTGATTTAAACAATAAACAAAAAGAATTAGATGAGAAAATTCGGGTGTATGAAACTAATTTTTTAAACAAATCCAAAGACACCTATATTGGAAGTGTGCTAAATCTGAAAATGGAAAAGGTCCTAAAAGACATTCCAAAAGCATCTAATGGAAGACCCGATAGTTTAGCGGTCTACAAATATTACAAAAATCATTATTGGGATGGTGTTGATTTTCAAGATATAGCAACAATACGAAATCCGTTTTTCTATTCCAAATTAAAAAAATATTTTGAAAATGCCGTAGTTACTCATCCTGATTCGGTTAGCGTTGAAGTAGACAAAATATTAGGAAAAACTAAAGAAGGTAGCTTAATGTACAAATTAATGCTAGCTCATTTGACGTATTCTTATGAAACAACAAAATTAATGGGATTTGATAAGGTCTTTGTTCATATTATAGACCGATATTTCAAAACAGGAAAAGCAGCAGGAATCTATGATGATGATGAAGTGGTAAAAAAAATAATTATCAGAGCAGAGCTGTTAAGGCCTCTATTAGTGGGTGCATTAGCTCCCGATTTATCTATGATCAAGGCAAGTGATTATGAGGTAATGAAAAAAATGGGATTTGAAACTGCCAAGAATAGTGAAGAAGTAACTAAAGTATTTTACAATAATGCAACTGAAATAAACAAACGATTTTATCATCTGCATTCAGTAAATGCAGATTATATTATATTAGTTTTTTGGGATGTAGACTGTGGACATTGTCAGAAAGAAATTCCAAAACTTATTGATTTATATAACAAACTTAAGAAAGAAAATAAAGACGTGAAGGTATTTAGTGTCTACACGCTGCACGAAGGTGAAAAATACTTAAAATATATTGACGAGCACAAACTAAATGATTGGATAAATGTATATGATGGCGCTCACTACAATAATGTACTTGTAAAATATGATGTATATTCAACTCCTGTAATTTATGTTTTAGACAAAAATAAAACTATCAAAGCAAAACGAATTGGTGTGGAGCAAATTGAAAATGTCATCAAAGAAATGGAAAAAGAATACAAAAAAATAAAATAGCCTGCCCTAATTTTAAAATATGCCAAGAGAAATTCAGACTCAAGTTTCACCAGAAGTAGCTCACGATGAATTACTAATTAAAGAACACATCGCCAAGCTATTTCATATATCAGTAAATGAAATTCTTAAGGTTGTTATTTTAAAACGTTCTATTGATGCGCGACAAAAGGCAATAAAATTCAATATTAAAGCCTCTGTATATTTTATTGGAGAGACATTTTCGGAACAAAAAATACTTCTTCCAGACTATAAAAATATTTCAAATGCTCAAGAAATTATTATTATTGGAGCAGGACCTGCAGGACTTTTTGCGGCTCTTCAGTTAATTGAATTGGGATTAAAACCTATTGTAATAGAACGTGGTAAAGACGTTCGAGGTCGTAGAAGAGATTTGAAGGCAATTAATATTGACCACGTCGTCAATGAAGATTCCAATTATTGTTTTGGAGAAGGTGGAGCAGGAACTTATTCTGACGGTAAATTATATACACGTTCCAAAAAAAGAGGAGATGTTGACAGAATTCTAAATTTATTAGTAGGCTTTGGAGCTTCACCAGAAATAATTATAGAAGCACATCCACACATAGGAACAAACAAACTCCCACAAATCATTCAAGATATAAGAGACAAAATTATTGCATGTGGAGGCGAAGTTTTATTTGAAACTCGTGTCGTAGATATAATTATAAAAAATCAAGAAATTCAGGGAGTTATAACTCAAAAAGGTGCGGTAATTTCTGCTAATAAAGTAATTCTTGCCACGGGACATTCTGCTCGCGACATATTTGAATTATTAGATCATAAGAAAATTTATATAGAGGCAAAACCTTTTGCTGTTGGAGTTAGAGCAGAACATTCGCAAGAATTGATTGATAAAATTCAATACAGTTGTGATTTTCGCGGAAATTATTTGCCTCCTGCACCCTACTCTATTGTTAAACAAGTAAACGGACGAGGGATGTATTCCTTTTGTATGTGTCCAGGTGGTGTAATTGCTCCTTGCGCTACAAGTCAGGATGAAGTTGTGACTAATGGTTGGTCTCCATCTAAACGTGATCAAAACACTTCCAATTCTGGTATTGTAGTCGAACTTAAATTAGAGGATTTTAAACCTTTTGCAAAATTTGGGGCATTAGCAGGAATGGAATTTCAAAAAGCAATAGAACAAAAAGCATGGCAATTGGCAGGTTCAACTCAAAGAGTTCCAGCTCAACGTATGGTTGATTTTACACAACATAAAATTTCAACAAAAATTCCAAAAACATCATATGTTCCTGGAACAACTTCAGTAGAAATGGGTGAAGTTTTCCCAGGATTTCTAAGTCAAATAATGAGAGAAGGTTTTTTAGAATTTGGCAAATCAATGCGAGGGTATTTAACCAATGATGCCATTATCCACGCCCCTGAAAGCAGAACATCATCACCAGTTAGAATTCCAAGAGATAATAAAACTCTAGAACATGTTCAAATTAAGGGTTTATATCCTTGTGGTGAAGGAGCTGGTTATGCGGGTGGCATTATATCGGCAGCAATAGATGGAGAAAAATGTGCTCTTAAGATTGCTGAGGCATTAAAATACTAATTTATAATAATACTTTTTTTCTTATTGACCTCGATAAAACAAAACCGTACTAAAGGTTTTAATGACAATATTTACATCAAGAAAAATACTTCTGTGTTTGATATAATATAAATCATATTGTAATTTTACTAGACTATCGTCAATAGAATCGCCATAAGAATAATTTACTTGTGCCCAACCTGTAAGTCCTGGTTTAATAACATGACGAGTTTCATAAAAAGGCATTATTTCTGCAATTTCATTTACAAAAACTGGGCGTTCAGGTCTTGGTCCAATAATAGCCATTTCGCCTTTTAGAATATTTAAAAATTGTGGAAATTCGTCTAATCTAGTTTTTCGTAATATTTTACCAAAAGATGTAATTCTAGAGTCATTTTGAGAAGCAAAAACAGCTCCATTTTTTTCTGCATTTTCAACCATTGTTCGGTATTTATATATCTTAAATACCTTACCATTTTTTCCAACTCTATCTTGAGTATAGAAAATAGAACCTCTATTCCCTATAAGATTAAAAATAAAAATTATAGGAAAAAATAATAAACCAAAAGCCAATCCAATCAATGAGAAAATAATTTCTACTATTCTAATAAACAAAAGATATAAATGATTCTGATTACTTCTACTAAATGGAAAATAACGATAAAAATCCCTTGAAACATATTGAACAGGAATACGTTGAGTTATTTCCTCATAAACTTGGGTATATTCCCTAATTATAAATCCATTTTCTAGAAGATGAATCAATTGATTATATAAATCTGCAGTAATTCCCTCTGTTTTTTGAGAAGCAATAACTAGTTCTGAAATTGAGTTATTACTAACAAAATTTTCTAAATCTGTAGGCTTAATATTGATTATTGAATTTATTTTAACGCTAGAATCCCCTTCGTTATCAGAATTCACAAAAGCAACAATTCTATAATGAGGATCAGCATCTTCTAATCCAGAAATTAACTCATTCAACTGATCACTATCGCAAACTAAAATTGCATTTTTAACAAATCTATGAGAGGCTAAAAATTTGACATAAAAAATTCTCCAAATAAGTAAAGCTCCGAAAATTCCAAAAAAGAAAAAAACTATTTGAAGTCTATTTGTAGGCAAGAAAGGGGTATATATTGGCGTTAACAAGTATATTAGTACTGTTGTTGAAGAGGTGAGAATAATACTTCTAATAATTTGGAATTGACTACTTGAAACTTGCAGATTGTACATTTCAAAAACTGAACCAAAAATATTAATATAAATAGCTAAAACGATTGTCCAGTAGTAATTACTCTTAGAAAAAGTAAAATATTTAAAGTCGAAAATAGAACTAATTACAAATAGACATAATAAAACAATTAATACATCGATAACTTTCAGAAGTATTTTTCTTTCTGAAACTTCAAAGTGTATTTTTTTAGCATTATTCATCTATTTTTTTGGGATGCAAGTTACAAAATATAGTCAAACTAAAAACGCTATTTTAGAATTTGAAACCATTCATTTTTGACATAGTTCCAATCGAATTTTTCAACCTTTACTCTAGCATTAATAACAATCTCATTTTTAAAATTTGGATTTAAAAGAAGTCCTCTCACTGCCAATGCCATTGCTTCAAAATCATTTATTTCTACTAAAATAGCATCTACATTATTTTTTAAAAGAAATGGAATGCCACCTACCTTTGTTGATACAACCGGCAATCCTAGTGACATTGCTTCAATGACACTTACTGGAGTATTATCAAAATTAGTAGTATTAATAAAAATATTATAATCCTTTGAAAGTTCTACCCATTCTTCTTTTTCTAATTTTCCAGTAAATTTGACCTCAACATTATGTTCTTTTGCATATAATTCACATATTGGAATCATGTTTTCTTTATCAGGTCCAACCATGCAAAGCTCTGCACTTGGAAAATCATTCCTTAGCAACTTTAATACGTCGATTGCCATTATTGGATTATAAATAGCTGAAAACGAACGCACCCATAATAACTTAGGAACTACTATATTTCTTTCTTTAAAAGGATAATTATCAATGTTTATGGTATTAGGAATATAAACTAAATTTTTAAATTTTGCTTCTTTAAAAACATCAAATAAATAAGCCGATGGAGCAATGTTTTTATAGGAATTATTAAAAATTAATTTACTACAAAACATACTCTTATTAATTCTATTTGGCAAATTGCCTCCATGCAATTTAGAAACATATTTTAAATTCAATAACCTACATATTTGACTAATTATAAAAGCATACCAAAAATTTTGTGTACTATATACATCAATCAAGACATAATCAACTTTTCTAAAATATATGATAGTTTTTAAAATCATATCAAACATTCTAAAAAATTTATTTTTAATTGAAGATGCATAATATATTTTATAACCCTCCTCTTCAAGAAATCTTCCTAATGTTTCAATAGAAGTATCTGTATTTCCATGATTTGATAATTTATTACCAATGTAAAGTAAATTACTTTTCATCAAATCTTACTTTTAATAATGATAAAGAATAAATAAATGCTGGCGCAGCAGTTCTCATGGCAGCATGATTTATAGTTAATAACCAAAAAAATAAAAACGAAAGCATATAAACATGTTGTTTGTTATCTATATATAATATCATTGGAGTTATTAGTAATATTAATAATGCTAAAATTCCTAAAGATCCATGTTCTGCAAGCATTCTAGTAATTTCATCGTGTGAAGCTACAATTTCTCCAGTTTGTTCTCTTCTTAATTCAAACCCTTTTGCAACTCCAACCCCAAAAAATGGATTTTCAAGAAATACATTAATTTCTCCCTCTGCGATTTTTTCTCTTCCAGTAAACTTACTTGCTTTCGTTCTTCCTGAGGCATCTTGATTGGAATAGCGTTTACTAATTAATCCATCCGTTTGATTTTCTCCATAAACAAGTAAAAATGCAAAAGCAACACTTAGAAATCCAATAAAATAATTCAGTTTCAACTTTTGTCTATTTTTTGAATAATAGTAAATGAAGAAAAATAGTAAAACATACATTAAAAATCCTGTAATCATTCCACCTCGTGAAAATGTAATCAAACCTCTATAGGTCATAAACAAACCTATAACTAAATTAATAAAAAACAAGAGTTTTGTTGATGATGCAAACAATAACCGTGAAAAGAAAATAAACATTCCGAGTCCAAGAATTGTTGAAACTTGATTAGGTCCAAAGCCACCAGAAGTTTTGGAATTAGAACCAGTGCCAGTCAATACTTCCTTTAACTCTGGGACATAAAGTGTTATATAAATTGCACAAGAAATTATTGGCAAACCAATAATTAATAACAAATTATTAATCTCACCAATGGTAATTTTTCTATTAAAAGTATAAAGCGATGAAATGCCCAAACAAATTGGTCCTGAAATATTAAATATTATAGTTTTACGAATATCAGCTCCTAAATTTAATGAACCAGTTGCGATAATTATACTTGGTATTAACAAAATTAAAAAAATCCAATAGGGTATGGCATTTTTTGAAAATCCACTGTAAAACATTCCAATAATAAGAAAAATTATTACTCCGTATTTTCCAAATTCATACAATAAATTCCCCCCTGTCATTCTCAAAAAAACTTCTGCTCCAACAATATAGGCAGCAGCATAGAGTACTTCATTATTCTTATTTCGGGTTTTTATAACAAAAAAAGCTCCTACAAAAAATATTAACAATCCATAAACTACAGACAATTTAGGGGAAAGAAAAACAACAACTCCAAGAATAACATGGAGAATAATTAAAATAAAATAATTTTTTTCTTTGTTTAACATATCATTAAATCCAATTTAAATAGCTTTCGATTATTGCGTTTTCAGAATGATTTTCTAAAATTATTTCATTTAGCTTACTTCCTATAACTGTTCGTAATGTTTCATTTTCTATTAACCTAACTAAAGATTCACAGAACTTGTCTTTATCATATTTTGGAACAAGAAAACCATTAATTCCATTTTTAATAATTAAAGGAATCTCACCAACTTCTGTTGAAACAACTGGTTTTTTGGACAAACCATATTCTAAAATTGCAACAGGCAAACCTTCTGATTGAGAGCTTAATATCGCAATATCTGCTTGCTGTATTATATTATTTATGTCATTTTTAGAGCCATATATATATACATTTTTATCGAGATTCCTTGACAGCAACAACTCTTTAATTTGCTTTGAATAATTATCATTAAAATCCTTACCTACTAAATGAAAAGTCCAATCAGGATGGCACTCTTTTAATTTTTCAGCAACATCCAAAAGTAAAAAATGATTTTTTTGAATTCTTAAATTAGCTAAACATAAAATTTTTTTTCCTTCTAATCCTTTCAATTGTGTTGAGGGAACTTCATCTTTGTTCAGTGTTGTAAAATTGCTTAAATATATAATCTTATTGCAATACAACTCTCTAACTGCCCAACCATACAATTGATTATTTACTACGATGATTCCTTCAAATAAAAAAGAAGCAATTTTTAATACAAATGATTTTCTTGTGCTTAAAAACTCACTCAATCCATTATGATCATGCCAAATAATTTTTATTTTGGGACATATTATTTTAACTAAAATAGCTGTAAAATAAGAACTGCTATGAGGCTGTAAATAATCAATTTGATTAGTTTTACAATAGTTTGTTAACTTGAAGATAGCTTTTAAATCAAAGGTATTTTTTCTGTTTAAAAATAAATAATTTACTTTTTCATTCAGCTGTTTTTTTAATTCTCCTTCTTTTCTCGTAACAACTATTCCAGAAAATTCTATTCTACCAGTTAACGCATTAGCATAATTAACTGCCATTTTCTCGGCACCCCCAACATCCAATGAATCTATTATTTGTATAATTCTCATAACTTTTGCCCAATAAATAAATCATGGATATGCAAAAAATAACTAACTCTCGTAAGATAATTTTCCCAAATCATTCTGTTTTTTTCTTGCCACTTGATTAATTCTTCCTCTGTAATTGAATTGTGAAAACTAATCAATTTTCGATTTACTTCATTAATATTTTTATCAGCTATGATAAGGCAATACTCTGTCCAATCAATTAAATTTTCTAGTGGTAAAACACAATCAGTATCAATAAATAATGGAATTCTACCCATTGCTAGCGTTTCATAAAATCGAACCGAAAAATTTCCTCCTCCTCTCATACAGAATGTGTATTGAGAATTTTTAACATTATCAAAAAACTCTAATGTAGTCTTCGTTCTGTCTTCAACAGTTTTGACACCCGCTCTATATTTATCTCTAAAAATAAATTTCGAAACTATTTGTGAGGAGCTTTGAATAATCTTTAAATATTTCAATCTTTTGTGACTTGAAAAATAGAGTCGATAATAATCTGAATATATTGTTCCTTTAGCAATTAAATAGTTTTCTTTTAAATATATTAGAATAGTTATAATCCATTTTTTAAAGCCTGCTTTCGCATGACCAACGTATCCAATTATTGGTTTTGAGGTTTTAGAAACAAATGTAAGTGAATCGTTATAAATAGTAAATAATGGATCATCAATAAAAACTGGCATAATAACGGATTGCTTATTTTGATGACTTCTAAAATCAGCCATTTTAAAAACAAATATAAAATTATCTTTTATCGTAATTCCTGTATCCCCCGAAGAGTAAACCCATAATTTTTTATTATGCAATAAGGCATAATTTCTAAAGATCTTGAAGATTTCAGCCTGTCGTGTTTGATAAAAATAATTGATATCTAAGGGTAGAATTAGCACTTCACATTCTTCGATAGTGTTGACAAAGCAATAGCTACTGTGAATAGGAGAGTTCTCTGTTGTAATCATTTCATGAAAAAGCGGGAAAATTAAATTTTTATTTTCCTTGATTAAGAAACTCTTATCGGTGTAAATTTTAATCATGTACTACTTGATATCAATTTTTGTATTTCATCTTCAAAAAGATTGGTGGTGAAATTTCTTGACCAATGTATCGCCTCTTCAACTTTTTTTTGATACAAACTGTTGTTATTTAACAATTCAATTATTTGCTGAACATCTCTTTCCAAATTCATTTCTAATAGAATTCCTCGTGTTCCTTTATCTAACATATCTGGAATACATGAAACTTTTGACGATATTGGCAAACATTTCCAAAACATTCCTTCTGCAATAACTTTGGGCCATCCTTCACTCTTAGAGGGTAAAATTACAAAATGACTTTTTATGTATGCTGTTTTAATTACCTCTGAGGTTTGATTTCCTTTTAAAAAAATTATGCTCTCTAATTTATGAGTTTCAATATACTTTTGTAGTTGAGGTTTCAAATTACCATTTCCAAAAATATCTAATGATATATCTGAATAACTTTTTGAAACTTCTTGAACTATTTTTATTGCATATAGCGGATTTTTACCTTCAGCTAATGTTCCAACAAATACAAATTTCAATCCATCTTGGAGTGTTTTATTCTCAATCGGAATTTTATCTTTTTCAGCATAGCTTGCTGTAAAAAAAGATTTTATGCTTTTACTTTGATTCTGCCAAGTACCATAAACCAACACCTGTATATTTCTGGTTAACAATGAATTACTTAATATCCATTTTTGTATTCTATAACTTAACGGTTGTTTAGCTTTTGGATCCCAGTTTCCTGCATACTTAGCAGTCTTGGGTTTATTTGGAAAAAACACTTGTACAAAACAACCCAACAAACCTACATTGCCAGGACATCGCAAATGAATATGATTTGCTTCTTTCATTGCCTTATAAATAGCAAAAACTATTTTGGGCACCTCCCTAATTGCATGAAATTTTGATTTAGAACCAATTACATTAAACTCATTTATGGGAATAAATTTTATTCCTTCTTTTTCATAATTAATAGAAATAGATGTTTTTTCTTCTAGCGTTAATGGAGCTACAATAATTAATTCGTCTGTATATCTAGCCCAGATGTTCATTTCTCTAACGTAAGGAGCATAGGCAAAAAATCTTCCATCTGCATTGCCATGAGGGACATGTGTAATAATTAAAAATTTCATTAGAAAATTAATTAACAAGTTTTGGTTTATTAAACCATAAACTTAACCATCCCACAAATCTACCTAAAGTTTCAGTAATCGCCTCTCTTTTTTTATTAGTTGTAAAAACATTACAAAATCTAACAATCGTAAGTAATACGGTAATGCAATGCCATTTTATTTTTGCTTTTAATGATGGATTTGGATATTTAATCCTCCAAACATACCACCCATTTCTAACAACCATTTTTCCGTAAGTATATTTATTGGGTCTTCCAGATTCATCGTGAAAATGCTTAAGTTTGGCGGAAGTGTTTATAAAATTTTGTCCAAAATTTAACGCTCTTAAAGAAAAATCTGCATCTTCATATAATCCATATCCTTCGAAATAGGATGAAAATTTAATAGTATTGAAAATTTTTCTTCTAAAATTCATTGACATCCCAACCAGCAAATCTACCGGATATATTTCGCCAGTTAATGGATACGAACATGTTTTTCCATGAGAAAATTCCGGCATAACTCCAGGTAAAGAAGTTGAATTCAATTTTAATATATTTCTCAATTTATTTCTTGAGGATTCTTCGATATAAAAATTTTTAAAAGTGTATATAGACCTATTGGTATCGTAATTATAAATATTTTCTTTCCATTTATTTTCATTAACTGCTACTCCGCCAACCCCAATAGCATCAATATTTGCAGAAAACGTTTCCATTATTTTTTTAAAATAATCGCTTTGGATTATTGTATCATCATCAAGGAAACAAACAATTTCAGAAGCTACAGAAACTTTAGATATTCCAAAATTTCGTTGTTTTGTTAATCCTCTATGATCGTTAGAAACTAAAAAATAAGAAAGGTTTTCAAAACTATTTTCATTCAACATTTCACGAGTCTCATTATTGGTTGACCCGTCAATTATTAAAATTTCATTTGGATAAAGCTCTTGAAGTTTTACAGAATTTAGTAAATTCAACAAGGCTTTAGGGCGCATATAGGTACAAACCACTAAAGAAAAGAAAAAATTATTTTTTTTTATTTCATTCAAGGTTTTGTAGAAATAAAAATTAAATTATTGTATCCTTTTTTACGATTGTATGTCTGGTTAAATTTCAAATAATATTCTTCCAAAGAATAAATTTCAATGTTTTTAAAACCTGCTGCTTCCAAATCTCTTTGTAATCCATTTTTAGTATAATAATATCCTAAAACCTTAAATCCTTTAAATCCTGTATTTCTATTTCCGACTGTTTCTCCTAAAAATGGTGAAAATAAACTTCTAATTTTAAAATAAAGCGTCTTTAAAGGAGTTCCCACTTGATTGTGAACTGTTCCTATTATGGATGCATTTGGTTTTAGTATTTCTAACGAAGTTTTAAAAATGGTCAAACGATCACCTCTATTTGGCACATACGTAAGCATACTATTAAGCAATGTTACCAGATCAAATGTATTTTTTGTGCCTTGATAGAAAACTGCATTAGAGACTTGAGTTTCCGTAATTGAATCGATACCCCATTCCACAATATTAGCTCTACATTTATTAATCATATTTTCCGAAATATCAGATGCCACAATTCGATCAGGATTATAAAAGTTTGCAATGGCGCCTATTTCACGACCTGTTCCACAACCAAAAATTTTTATTTCCCTTACCTCTCCATATTCTATATATCGTTGCTGCGCCTCTTGAAACATGAATAATTCAAAATCGGCAGCGTTTTTTTGTATGTCTTGTGTACTTATTATTTGGTCTTTTTCCCAAAAATCTTTATTTTCAATTTTCACTTATTAGTCTTTTTAAATTGTCTCAATAACACCGAAATACTTTTCTTGTGCTTTGACAAAATTGTTTTAAAACACAAATATAAATTAAAAAGAAATGGATTAAGAATAAAATAATAAAATGGTTCATCGAATAAAATGGTATTTGTATTGAATTTTGATTTAAATTCGATAACACCTTTAGAACCCCCCATGGAGATATTATAACCACGATAACCCAGTTCATAGGATTTCTTTATTATTTCCCAATGCAATAAGTACCCTATTTTCAAATCTGGCTTTTCCTTTTTAGTACCACCTGTTATGTAAGTCAAAGCATTTCCTCCTTTTACACAAAAAGCTACACCCTTGATATCATTGTTGATTTTAGCTATTATAAAATAAGCTTTATTTGCTGTAATTAATTTTAAAATAGTATCCCCAAAATCTTCAAATGATCGAACGGTATAATTTCCGTTTTTTGCATTTTCAGTTACCAGTTCGTAGGCTAATTTACATTCTTCAATAGTAGTAGCATAAGAAATTTTAGGATTGGATGCATAGGATAGCTTAATATTTCGTCTAACTTGAATTGAAAATTGTTTTAAAAGCACTTCTGGAGATTGTGTTTTATTAAAATCAACCCAATTAATGCCATATGCACTATAAATATGTTTAAACTTATTTCCCTTTTTATAATTTTTAAAAAATGGTGTAATTGCTTCTTTTGAAAAAGTTTTTGTTGAAATAATTATATTATCTGCTGTTGGAATACTAAACTGAACATAACAACAACCTAATTTAGAAGCTCTGCCAACCAATTCTTTACTAACTAGTGGTAAATGTGCTTCCAAACCAGAACTAAAAATTGGTCCGCTTGGAATACAATAAAATTTAAAAAAGGCAACTTTAGCAATTACAGAGCCATATCCGCCTACTATTTTCCCCTCTTTTAAACAAATGCAAACTTCATAATCGAATCCGTATGAGGAATATGAATTCAACCAATCTGATAAAGAAAAATGATTTCCAATATCGTTTGAAATCAAAAAATCATCCCATTTCTCATGCCATTTCGGTTCTTTTGTAAAAAATACTTCCATTAGATTACGGTTCTGAATAGTAAATCTGTTTTGTTTTTTACAAATATTACACCTTGACTATCAATATCCAAAACTAGATTTTCAAAATTTGACCAATAAGCAACTAATTCCTGTAATGTTGGATTCCAAATTTCGTTATTTTTAATTTTTTTACCAAGGCTTTCGAAGTTTTGTGCCACCTGCACATCAATAGTATTTTCATCTGAAAACAATTTTCCTTGATGATAATCCATGGGAACTGAAAAATAAGTGTGTGCCATAAAAACACCTTTTTCTTTAATTAAACTGTCAATATTTTTAGGATGTAAGGCTTTTTTGAAATCAAGCATTTCAATAGTTTGAAAAACATAAAATTCTTTTTGAGCAATAGTATGTTTGAATAAAATTGGAGTGTACTTTGCTAAATTATATGGTTTATTTCTACTGGTTCTCCAATTTAAAAACACAGCTATCAATTTAAAACTAATTGAAAATATATCCTTTACAAATGAAAAAAAATAGCTTAGTTGTTTATGGGTAATAAACTTTTTAAAGTTTGATGCAGTATTCTTATATTTCAAAATAAGTTCTTCATCGCCATAATAATGAAAGATAATATTCTTGAGCATTAACTGCAATCGCTTTATAAACGATAAATCTTTGGTTCCATTTAAAAAACTCAATAAAGTAAAATGTGAAGGATTCAATTGATTCAGCACTCCAAGAGTAGCGGTGCCAGAGTCGATATAATTCCAAAGTATCCTTATATTCTTTTGAGACAAAGCATTTTCATAATCATTATAATCAATGGCATTATTTTGAAAAAGGGAAAAATTATAGGGTTGATATCCGTGGTCAATCCAAGTAGTCGTATTGTGAAATGGTGGTTGAAAGGAAAAAAAATCATTATAGCTTTCTTCTTCTGATTTAATGGATTGCGATAAAGAGTGGTAACACAACTCATGTCCATCTTCTTTCCACTTGATCAATTCTTGTTCCTCATTTTTAAAGGAAGCATTATCTTCTCGTTTTGAAAAATGATTTAAAAAAAAGCCTTTTGTGGTTATTATTCCATTTTTTTTAAAAAATTCACGCTGCAATTTCAAGTTATTGGCAGTATCAAAATCACAATGATCGGTAAACACAGCAATGGCTGAAAAAGGAATCTTAGAACGACTGAATTCAATAGGTTTATTTGTAATTAATAAAGCTACATTTTCTATATGATGGTATTTTGAAGTAGCTTGCGCAATTGTTTTCTGATTTTTTTCTCCTTTATAAATCGTTAAAGGCTTTGAATTAAGAGGGTTAAATCGCCACAACAAAATATTTGGCTTTTTTTTATCGATTTCCCAAATCCCCATAAAGCTATTAGGTTGAATAAAACTTCCGTTGCTTAATTGTATAATTTTAGGCAAAAATTCGTTAACATTACAACCATGATTTGGTTTAATCCAAGTATAATCGTGATTTCTAAACGCTGTAATGGGTTTCGAAAATGTAATTTCTATATCAAAGGAATTTATTTTATCTTCAATAATATTGCTTAAATCTATTGCAACCTTATTGGATTGGTTATCACAAAGAAATTGAATTCTTTTTCTATTAATAACTATTGACTGTATCATTTTGTACGTTTTCCCAAAGCCATTAATTTTCTTGCGTAAAATACAGACTTGTTAAATTGTAGTATTCTATATGGTAATTTAATTATTTTAAAAGGTAATTCCCATTTGTTTCCTTTAAAAAAATACATTGAAAAATACTTATGTTTATATTCCACAAGCTGTTGTGCTGTAAATTGTTTATGAATTTGATACATAATAGTTGGACTAGGAATAGGTCGGATGTGCTTTACCGGCGTGTCCAATTCCCAGGGTTGGGTTTTTCGTTTTTTACCCATAATTTTAGCTTGAGATCCCCAAAATCGATAGCCTCCCATTGGTGGCTTTAGATGCAAATTTGTAGAGAATGGATTATGAAGAACGGTAACACCAATTTTAGTTAATGAAATTCCAAAATCACTATCTTCACCATAACCTCCATCATAATTGATGTCATTACCCACTAATTGATTTACAAATTCTCGCTTCACACATGAATTTGCGTTGCTGAAACTATTTGAGGCTCCTACTACCCATCGATTATCTTTAAAATTGTCTAATTTCAACTGTAAATCTATTAAGGTTTGTTTTTCGTGATCGGCTCTTATATCTAATCCATTACAAGCTCCAGCATTGTAGGTTTGTAACAATCGAATATGATTTTCAATAAAATCGTTGGGAATTCTAATATCGTCATCGCCAAAAACAATATAATCTCCTGTACATAAATCAATCGCTTCATTTCTAGCGCGACAACTCCCTTTAGTCGTTTGCCATTTAAAAATAACTTCAAACGGATAATTCGATGGCTGATACAAACTCTCATCTCTGCTTCGCTCTGGCGTGGCATCGACCACAATTACTTGAGAAGGAAGATAAGATTGTTTACTTAAATCATCTAATAAATTTAAAGTAAAATCTTGACGCATCATTGTTGGAATGATGTAACTAACTGTTGGATTTCCCAGAATTTTATTAAGTACTTTTGGAGGGATTGTAGGCAATGATTGACGCTTTTCAACATTATTTTTGGCATGTAAAAAAGCATTCCATTCACTTATTTTCCAAAATCCTTTTCTGTAAAGCATGAATAAAGAATGGTATAATTTGAAATTTTTTCTATAAAAATCATATCGATCTTTAGCAGAAATTGTAATAATATCTTTGTCAGCTACTTCAAATAAATTTTTTACATACAATGAAATCGCACCACAATTTGAAATGGCATTAAAAGCAAAATCAAATCCACTTAAAATTAAATTATGATACTCATAATCAAAACCTCCCAAATGTTCCCAAACTGATTTCCGAACGGCAAAATGATTTGGATTTAGTCGCCAACTAACACATTCGTCAAGATTATCAAAATCATTAACATACCAAAAAAATATACTAGTTTGGTAAACTATATCTGAAAAAGCATTTTTATACCCTTGCTCAAATGAACTATGCCAGATATCACCCGATCCATTAGAAAGTTCCTCTAACTTTTCTAGATTAGGTGTTCCGTTATACAGAATTATCTCTCCATTTTGAGTAGTATATTCTTTTAAAATTAATGCCATTATTTATTTTCTAAAATAGTATTATAAAATCTAATGTTTTGTTCCATCACTACTTTGGAGTCAAATGTTGTTTCAACTCTTTTTCGTGCAGCTATGCTCATTGTTTTGCAAAGTGACTCATCGTATAAAAACTGCAAAATTCGCTTTGAAAACAATTCATGATCTTTCGGATGCGCTAAAAAACCACTGACTTCATCTTCAATAACTTCGACTGCCCAGCCCACGTTTGAAGCAACTATTGGTTTACCAAGTGCCATCGCTTCAATCCATGAAACGGGTAATGCTTCTGCAAAAGTAGGAAATACACAAACTTTAGCTTTACTAATATGTTGTTTTATTGCATCATAAGTAACAGATCCCAAATAAGAAACATTATTCAATGCATCCTTCGAAAATAATGGTTGCATCATTTTCCAAGTAGAATTATCTCCCGAAATGACATCTGAGCTGTCTTTACCAATCAATACTAATTTAGCTTTACTATTTTTTTCGTACACTTTGTTAAATATCAAAGGTAATTCAAGTAATCCCTTTTTCCGTATTAAGGTTCCAAAATACAAGATAGTATTCTCATCAACCACTGCATTTGTCGGTAGAAAAAATTTAGAACTATCAATACTGTTTGGAATGACGGTAAAGTTTCTTTTCAAATTAAAAAGTAAATTCGTCAAATCTCCTGTATATTTACTTACAGATATTATGGCGTCGGCATTGACCAACATTCTTCTTTCATGAAATTTATTAATCCATTTCACTGGACGATTATCCAAATGACAAAAGTAGGTGTCAGAACCATGTAATCGAACAATAACTGGACATGTTGGTTTAATAAAAGAAGTCATTCCCCAATCGGGTGCTTCTACTAAATCTATTTTCTTTGATTTATGAAGTTGATTGATAATACGTTCTGTTTTTTTTTGTGATAAATACCTTGAAATTCCTTTGAATTTTACATTTTTTATTTTGTGAAAAACGATGCCATTTTCTTCAAATAGTTGATCTTCGTCTTGACCATAAACCAATACATAAACACCATGACCTGATTTTACAAGTTCATGGGATAAATTAAAAATACTAGTACCAATTCCTCCAGATACATCGAACTTATCATTTGGATATTCGGGTGTTAAAAAAGCAATATTCATTAGGTTTGTTGTTTTAAAAAAGACCTATAACACTGTAAATGTTGGGAAATCATTTTTTCAATAGTGAATTCAGTTTTAGCTATTTCATGAAGTTTTTTGGCTTTGTCCGTGTATTTTTTTTTATTAGAAATATACTCTATAAGTAATTCTTTTAATTGCAGGTGATTGTTGGGTTTAAACAACAATTGCTTGTCTTTTAAAATCTCTGGAATGCCCCCAACATTGGTAGCAAAAACCACTTTGTTCATCAGTAAGGCTTCTACAACAGTAAAACCAAAAGCTTCGTTCCATAATGACGGAATAATCACCACATCGGATTGGTTTAACCAATGCGATTGATTCGTAATGTTTCCGAGGAAAGTAAAAGAATTAGACGCTAAATTTTGCGATGCCAAATCAATCAAATTTGATTTGTACTTTCCATCTCCCGCAATAGTTAAATGAAACGGAATACCTTGTTCTTGTAGCAATTGACAACTTAAAATAACCGTTTGAAATCCTTTTTCTGGTATTAAATGACCAATGCAAAAAATAGCTAACGATTGATTTTCTTGAAAAACTGGTACTACAATATAATTATTCATTTGCAGACCATTATAAATTACTTGTGTTTTTTTGGTCCAAAACGCTCCAATTTCAGATACAATAGATTGTTTAACATAATTTGAAACGGCAATTATTTGATCAATTTGATTGAAATATATGATTCCCTTTATAGCATGTTTTATTCTTTTAGAAAAATTAGGATTATTTATAGGGCGAGACATGTGGTCAACATAAATACATGCAACGGAATTACCTAAAACATCTTTTATACTTTTAACAATACTGGACTGATAGTCTAAAAAATGACCAATAAACAAACTTGTTTCTTTTTTAGTTTCAAGCCATACTAAAAGTTCTTCTTGAAAGTCATCCACATTTTTAACTACTTGAAAATTCAGCCCTTTATCACTATAATGTTGGGTACTGCCATTACTTCTAAAAAGCCATGTTGGAATATATCCTTCTTGTTTTAAAGCTTGATCCATTTCCCAAAAAAAATAATCCATTCCTCCAATACGATCAGTAGTGATTGGATAGCTACAAGCAATAGTAATTTCCTTTAAGAATGGCATTATTAATTGATTGGAGTGTTATTTTTTAATATTTCTACAATACGTTTACTGGTCCCTTCTAATGGTTTTCCTATTTGGAGTTTCACCAATTCTCGTTGGCAATTTAATTTTTGATTTGGATTTTTTAAATCCAAATTAATGGCATTTACTAGTTCATTTTCATTTTTGGCAATGGTAACTGCTCCACTCTCAATAACAGTCATATAATGAGTATAGTTTAAAAATCTTTGATCATCATATAAACCATTGATCTTATTTCCAAATGCTGTGTTGATAACTGGCTTATCAAAGAGCATGAAATCTAAACTCATAGTGGAACACATATTAACATTCAAATCAACAAATTGCAAAATCGACTTTAAATCAATAAAATCCTCTACTGTTGGTATTCTTTGTGACCAATTTTCGGAATGATTTTCTCTTGTTAATTCCCATGCAGGAAAATTCCAAGCTATTTCAGGAAATTCACTTTTTAAAGATTCAAATCTTTTTCCATCATCCGCTGGAGAAGTTCTTACCAATAATTGTGAATCGCATTCAATCAAATTATTTCTTATTGCCAAAGCAATAATTTTAATCACCAAAGCGTCGTTCTGACCAATTGAACTGTCTGCACAACTAAAGCAAATTATTTTTTTAGTGCTATTTAATTTAAATTTTTCCAGAAATTTATTTTTATCTACAGAATAAGTGTCCATAGCATAAGGTTCGAATTGTGGAGTTCCAACTATTACTACATTTTCTGGTTTTGTAGCTGGATAGAAATACAATAACTCTTTTTTCATTAAATCACTCCAAACCAAAAAAGTATCAAAGGTTCCTAACATTCTTCCTTTGGAAGATAAATTATCCCAACTAAAAATAAAAGTCCCAACTGGAATTTTCAATTTTAATACACTGTACAAAAATGGAGCTAAATAAGTCGGTCTTTGATGGGTAAAAAAAACATAATCAGGCTGATCTTCTTTTAACAATTTTAAATATGTCTTTGTCACTTTATTGTTTGCAAAAGTAAGAAATTGTAGTTTTTCTATTCCTTTTATAAATGAGTTTGAGTTAAAAAAACGAGAACTAAAATAAATTAATCGTGTTAAAATAGACTTCGGTGTATATTTTTTTGGCATTCCCATTACTAGCAAATCATTCATTCCGTAGAATGTTTTATTTTGCTGTAAATGAGCTGTTTCTTTATATTTTCTAAAAAACCATGTGGTGATTGTTTCTTTAAAAACTTCTAATTCACGTATTTCAACCGAAGGATGGTTCAATTTATAAGTTCCTTTAGGAAGCCCTGAGTAAATAATAATTGTATCAAATTGATGGATTGCTTCACTTATAAAATTACTCATTATGTAATTTCTATATCCAACCCCATCAGTAATTACAATCCCTAATTTTTTCATTTCAATACCTATCAAAACTATTATTCTTTCAACCTTCAAATATCATTGTTTTTTTTGGAATTTAAAAACATTAAGTAGTATAATCAGAAAACTCCGACTTAAATCACAGTATGTTTTGTTGTAGAAGTTAATTGTAAAATTTTGAAAAATTAAGTATTTCACTTCTAAAATTTATCTTTAAACTGCTTTTGGTGATTGATAGTCCAAACTGTTGGACTTTTTAACACATTTAAAAACAATTCGGTACTGTTTCCTTTTCCAAAATCGTTCCAAGAGGGATGTACCTCATGGTCATCAATTATCTTTAATGCATTTGAAATGCTGTTCATTTGGTAATCAATATTAACAATGTCGGCATTTATTGCTCTATTTTGTTGGCGTGTACCAATATTAATAATTGGAATACCATAATAAGGTGCTTCACGAATACCAGCACTGCTGTTGCCAATGATGAATTGAGAATTTTTAAGAAAGGCTAAAAAATATTCAAATCGAAGGGAGGGAAATACTCTAAAACGTACATTATCTTTTAGTTTTTGGTAATTTTTGATGATGTACTGACTTCCTAAATCATTGTTAGGAAAAATTACTATATAGTTATGATGATCCTCCAATAAAGCATTCACAAAATCCGCTGCATAACGTTCCATTTGATTAAATTCAGTAGTTACTGGATGAAACATAACCACAGCATATTTAGAAAATGGAATTTGGTAGTATTCTTTAGCCTTTTCCAGACTTGGTAATTCATTTGAAAACATGATGTCAATATCTGGCGAACCGATGGTGAATATTGAAGATGGTATTTCTCCCATTTGTATTAATCGTTTCGCTGCATCATCATTTGAAACAAAATGAATATGACTGAGTTTACTCACACTGTGACGTATCAATTCATCTACAGTTCCCGAAAGTTCACCACCTTCAATATGCGCTACTAAGAAATTATTTAAGGATCCTACAATGGCTCCTGCGAGGGTTTCGACGCGATCACCATGAACCACAATTAAATCGGGTTGTACTTTTTTACAATAACTAGATAATCCTTCTATGGTTTTGGCCAAAGTCAAATCCATGGTAGTTTCGTGGGTGTGATTTTCAAAAGTATGCACATTTTTAAAGTGACATCTTTCAATTTCAATTAATGTATATCCATATTCTTCTTGTAGGTGCATTCCCGTGACAAATACAAACACTTCAAAATCTTGATTGGTATCAAGAACTGTTACAAGCGATTTTATTTTACCAAAATCGGCTCTGGTCCCAGTAAGAAAAAGAATCTTTTTCATAATTTAATTAACTTATGCGACTTGGATAGCGTCGATCTCGAATATTTAAAAAGTACTTTTCAATATAAGTAGTCATAGCTATTCCAATCACTATGCTTGATAAAGAGGATGCAATAAAAATAAAATTTTGGTGCAGTGATTCATGAAAAATCAAGCTATTAGCCAATCTATAAAAATAGTTTACAAAAGTATGGATGATATAGATTGAATAAGATGAAAAACCAATTTTACTAATAGTATTTACCATTGTATTTGAAAAGCACTTGTTGAGAGTCTTGTTAATATTTTTGTCAATTAAAAAATAAACCAATACAATTCCAAAACCAATATATAAAAAGGTAAACCCAAAAGTCCTAATATAAAAAGAATCCATAGGATCAATAATGGGACTAAATGAGACTAATAATAGCGCTAATAGTAATAATATTTTCTTGTAGGAATTGAAAAAATGAGTTAAAAATTCAGTTCTAAAATAGTATAAATAAGAAACAAATACTCCAGCCAGCAAGGAATCTACTCTAAGATGCGTCATAGTAAAATTTCTTACATTATCATTAGGAAAATAGATATTAGAAACTAATCTAAGCCCAAAACAAAGGATCATAATTGCAACAATCAATAGTCCTAATCCGCTAATTTTATGAGACTCTTTTTTAACATATATCCATTTTTTTTTCAATGCCCAATAAAGTAATAACGCAAAACCAAAATAAAAGTGCTCTTCTACTGCTAACGACCAACTTGCAGCATAAGCGTAGCCCCAACCTAAAACATAATTTTGCACAAAAAAAACATCCGATAAAAGACCTACCCATTCTAACTTATGTTTTATTAAAATCGGAATTAAATATAAGAGATAAAAAATAAAATAGATTGGATATATTTTAAAACCTCTTCGAATTAAAAATAATTTAGGCTTTATATTACCATACTTTAAATATTCTTTAAATAGTAATCCAGAAACCAAAAATCCACTTAAAACAAAAAATAAATCTACACCAATCCATCCCATATTTTTGGTAAATTGAAATAGATATTGATGTCGCAATAGCACTAGAACAATTGCAATTCCTCTCAAAAAATCGAGTTCTCGGAGTCTATTTTTACTTGTACTCATTTAACAAATTATTATTGATACCAATGGTCAATTCCCCTTTATTAAAAAAACTAAAACCATAATTATCAAGAACTTTATATATGTCATTTCTACAATTAAACTCGTCATGAATTTCTAATGCAATGCATTTTGTTATTTCTAAAAAATCAACATTTGCATTTTCCGAAGTAAATATTTGTTTTTCAGAACCTTCCACATCAATCTTCAGTATATCAATAAGTTCATACTTATACTCTCTAACTAATTGATTTATAGAATAAGCTTGAACTCCATCTAATTCATTTGTTTCTTCAACTCTAAATGACCAATCTTGTCTATCTCTAAAATCTCTAACAATTTTAATTTTTTTATTTGAACTCCAAATTGCAGCATTAATTTTAACTATTTTATGAGTTTCATTGTTTTTTATGTTAAAATCTAAAATTTTAAAATTTTCTAATTCTGGTTCTAAACATATAATATTTGGTTTATTAAAATGATCTAAAAAAAACAAAGAAGTTAAACCAATATTACTTCCTGCATCAATAATATTAATACTATAATCTGAATTCTCATGAAAATGTTGTTTGAATTGTTTGACCACCTCTGAATACTCTTCCCACCCGTAAACTTGTTGAAAAACATCAATATCGCTAGATGGTTTTTTTCTTAGCTTTATTATTTTAGTACTATTATTTTTAAATTCTGTTACATAATAATCTGATGTTTCCGATTTGAAATATCCATTTGAATGAATTAATATATTATAGTAAACATATACTTGAATTTCTTTTTCAGAGGGCTTGATTTTTAAAATAGTTTTAATTAGGTAAATTAAAACAATACCTGCATTTATAAAATTTAATCTTTTAAGGTTTTTAAATTTATTGGTTTTAGGCATTATTCTTTAATTTTTTGAGAATTTCAAATTTAGTTTTTAAAATGATACTATCATTTAAAATAGTTTTATAATAATTTTTTGTGTTGGTAATTATTATTTTTTTTACAAATGAAGCTATAATTTTGATTTTAGAGGGAAACTTTTTACCATGCAATTGGTATTCGGATATTGTTTCGTTTTTAAATCTATTCACCATAGATTTTCGATTTCTCTCAATAAAATAAAAAAAAGTTTCATTAAAATCTAAAATTGTATATCCTTCGTTAACAACTCGCTCAGACCATTCTTTATCTTCACTAAAAACTAGTTTTTGATCAAATTTATGTTTCTCCCATACCTCTTTATTAACTAATGCACATCCAGTCATTAATCCAAAATGAAGAGGTTGTTTTACAATAAAATCATTCTCTAAAGCACGATTATAATTTTCAATACTATTGATGTATCTTATTCCAGCAATTGAATTGGAATTATTTATAGCTTGAAATGAATTTTTGAAAAAACTATTTCCAATAGGAACGGCATGAGAACTTAATAACAAAACATATTTTGATTTTGCATGCATTATCCCCAAATTAGTTGCTTTTCCGTATGTAAAATTATCAATTGTTACAATTACACAATTAAACTTTTTTGCAATTTCAATGCTGTTATCTTTCGAATTATTATCTACAACAATAATTTCATGTACATCATCAAAATAAACTTTTTTTAAAATAAATAGTGTCTTTTCTAGAGCCTTAGCTTCATTTTTATTTCTTATAACAACTGATATCATAATTTAAAAATTAAAATTTATTCGAAATCTTTAAAATCTAATTGCTCATCATTATTTATATCTCTAGTAGCTTTTTTACCTAGTAAACTATCAAAATGCTCTGCCAAAATCTTTCCCGTTCCTGGGCGCTTTACCCAAATGTTATCATTGGTTAACGTTTCGCCTTTTTTAATAGCCGAAATGCAACATACGGTTGCAAAAGCAAAGTCTATCGTAACTTGTTCTTCTTGAGCAGGGACTTTAGTTCCGCCTCGCATTTGCCAAATCTCATTAGAAGAAACAATGAGTTCGTTACAAGCTTTTTCATCCATGCTGCATACAATATCTGGACCCTTGCGTTGCATATGATCGGTAAAATGACGTTCTAGAATACTAGCCCCCAGCGCAACAGCTCCAAGACAAGCATTGTTATTCAAAGTATGGTCTGAAAGTCCGAATACCTTATCCGGGAAAGCTTGATGCAATTGGGTCATGGCACCAAATCGAACCAAATGAATGGGCGTTGGATATAAATTTGTAGTATGCAATAACGCTAGAGGAATGTTATGCTTATTAAAAATTGCTACAGCTTTGCTAACACTTTCAATAGTATTCATACCCGTGCTCAATATAACAGGCTTACCAAAAGAACAAATGTGTTCTAACAAGGGATAGTTATTACATTCACCAGAACCAATCTTATAGGCAGGAATATCAAATTTATTCAACCGCTCTGCAGCCGCACGAGAGAATGGTGTAGAAATAAATATCATGCCCTTGCTTTCAACATAATTCTTTAACTCAAACTCCTCATTTTCATTAAGAGAACACCGCTCCATGATTTCATAAATAGAAATATTAGCATTACCAGGAATGACTTTCTTGGCAGCACCACTCATTTCATCTTCAACAATATGCGTTTGATGCTTTACTACCTCAACTCCAGATCTATGAGCCGCATCGACCATTTCTTTAGCTACTTTAAGTGAGCCATCGTGATTAATTCCTATTTCGGCAATCACTAGTGGCTGAAAATCGGGACCTATCTTTCTTCCTGCTATTTCTATGTAAGGTCTCATATTCTATTGCTTTTCGTTAATAAAAAGGCTAAATCTTGATTTATATCTCAATATTGGTTTCTCAAAAAAAGCATACGATAAATGAGAAACGATAACAGTTAAAATAATGGAGCTTGAATAAATTAATATATTATTTAATTGTTCAAACTTATTAAAATATTTAAGTAGAATATTAATAAAAAAAACAATTATTATTTGATGATACATGTAAATTCCGTATGAAATTTTTCCTAAATAATTTAAGAGTTGATTTTCAAAGATATTTTCTAATTTTTTATTTCCAACTAAGTTCAAAATTATAATAATAAATAAGATTGCATAAAATAATCTGAAAAATTCATACAAATTTGGCATATATATGTATAATAAAACTATTGCTATTATTGAAGCTATAAAAACAAATGAGTTATAAAAAAAATGTAGTCTTTTATCTTTTTCATAGAATAATACCGCTCCAAAAGCACCAACAGACAGTAAATCAAATTTAAGTAATCTATAATAATTTTTTAATAATTCGATGTAAGGAAGGTTGTTCAAAAAACTTAAGTGAAGACATCCATAAAATATCCAATATATTATTATACAACTTAAAAAAATAGTTTTATACTTATTAAATTGATTTACAATTATGGGCCAGATAATATAAAACTGTTCTTCAGTACCTATAGACCATGCCTGAGCGGCAAAAGGAATTGGAATAATTAAATACAAAAGATTCGGCAACATCAAAATAAACATAACAATTACCTTAATAAGCTCTTTAGAGTCATAATCAAAATACGCGCCATTTATATAAAAAAGAGAAAAATTAGGAAGAATAAATAAAGACAATATTATAATAAAATAGTATAGCGGCCAAATTTTTAAAATCCTCCTTAAATAGAACTTTTTAAAACTAATAAAAGAATATATCTCTTTTTCTTTTAAAAGTAAAATCGTTATTAAAAACCCACTTAACACAAAAAATAAATCTACACCAACATCCCCCAAATACCTTAATTGCTCACGATAATTGGTTAATAAAAAATATTTTTTATTTAATTCAATATGACAAATAACAACCATCAATGCGGCAAAAAAACGCAATCCATTTAAGTTGTTGAAATATAATTTTTCTTTCATATTTATTGTCTTATTGCATATTCAGCATAATCTAAATCTTGTTGATTATCAATGTCAACATTTGCATACATATGATTTACTTCAAAAGGAATTGCGTTTTCTGAAATTATTATTTCTTTTAAAATTAATTTAGCTTTAGTAATATAAAGTAATCCATTTTCAAAATAAAGAGGATCTAAATCTTGGCTTCTTTGACCAATAATGTAGTTAAACGGAATAAATTTATTATTTACTATTTTACCAAACTTTTGATAATTTCTAGTAACCGTAAACAAACTATCTGAATTATTTTCTTCATATACTTCGAAAGCCTCTGTCAAAATATTTTTTGGGCGTAATGGATTAGTAGCTTGCAATAAAATAACATTTTCAACCTCATCATCAATAGTTTGTAAAACATGCTTTAAAACAGTAACTGTAGGCTCAAAATCTCCTGACAAATTTTGAGGTCTGTCTATTACTTTAACTCCATACTGTAACGCGCAACTTTTAATATGTTCATCATCTGTTGAAACATAAATTTCATTAATTATTGAAGAATTATCTTGCGCAAACAATATACTGTGAGCCATTAAAGGAATTCCTCCTAGAGGAAGAATATTTTTATTTTGAAGTCTTTTTGAACCACCGCGCACTGGAATAATTGCTATTGTTTTCATAAATTAAAGTTTTTTTGCTAAAATTCCGTAACTCAATCCTTTGGCTTGAATATCCCTACTTTCAATATATATCTCAATAAATCTTTTAATTCTTTCTTTTAAAGTTTGAGGTTTTGATGGCTCATCAATTATAGCATATTCTAATAATTCAAAACCGCTTTCTTTTAAAAAATATTCCACGATATGAAACCAAGGTGCAAAAACATGATGTTCTTCTAAATGTTTTGGTTGAAAGGAAAAAAGTGTTCCTTTAAAAAACATATTTAATCTACTTCTACTCCAAGAGGGATTAGGCACTGAAAGTATTAAATAGCCTCCTTTTTCAATATGGTTACTTATATTATTGATTCCAATTAACGGATTGGCTAAGTGTTCTAAAACCTCTAAAAAAAGAACAATTCCTGCTTTTTGAACATCATCTGGTTCAGAATTATTAAGATCCCAAATAATCGATTTATCAATCTTTTTAAAATAATCAAAGGGTTGCCAAGTTGCACCAAGTCCTTCAATTTTTGCTTGCATATGACCAAATCCTGCGCCTACATCGCTTACAATTTTATTAGGAGCGAGAGAAAATAATTCGTCTAATTTCTGATTTGCAAATTGAACCCTATGATTGTAAATCGTATTTTTTTTTATCATTTAAGATTAAAATGTATTTATTGTTTTGGTTTCCAAAAAATCTTTGAAGCGGGCAATGTTTCAAATTTTCTAAACTCATTATAGGAGAACCTATTACTATTTTTGACCAATTTAGGCAAATTAATTAACACGTCAAAAATTGCTTGAATAATTGCAATAGTAGCTTTAATATCCCCTTTAAAAGTTTTGGCTTTTAGTTGAATCCACATAGTGTAAGCTATCTTTTTGGGTATCAAAGACCATGGAAAAAAAAGCAAATACAAATACCATCCAGACCGTAAACTTCTTCGCAATCGCAATTGATAATCGTTATTATTTTTCCTTAAAAGCACGTCAACTCTATGGTGAACTAAAATTGAAGGCTCATATATTATTTGTTTATTTATTTTAAATAATTGATAGGATGCAAATTCTTCTTCTCCATAAAAAATAAACCATTCTGGATAATTTGGAATTTCTCTCCAAGCTTGCATTCGCCATACATGTCCACACCCAACAAACCCATTTACTTGTTCTGATTTTTCATTTGTACCAAGAGTTTTTGGCAACTCCATACCCCAAAAAATCCGAAAAGCAATTAATCCACAATTAGGATGTTCAATAAATTTTTGCTCGATAATTTCTAACGGGTTTTTAGCAACAAAATGAGCATCATCATCTAATGAAATGGCATAGGTTGCTTTTGTCTCACTGAGCATTTTATTTCTACAAAATAAATATCCCTTAGATGCTTCATTTCTAATAAGTTTAACTTTTGGAAATTGTTGCTTTACAGATTCAAATGTTTGATCAGTTGAGCCATCATCGAAGACCATACATTCTACATCATTCCTTTTTATAATAGAATCAATCTTAGCTAAAGTAAAAAGGAGATCTTCACTCCTGTTTTTTGTCGAAATTAATATAGAAAACAATGGATAATCTTTATTCATACTAAAAATTATTTATCATTTCATTAGACAGTTTTTTCCATTTTAAAAAAACTTTATGAATTACTTTATGAAATAATATCTTATGGAATAATTTATTTTTTACAAAGTAACTTGGTTTTGAGATTTTTTTTTGTTTGTGAAATCCACTACTTAAAGATTCCAAATTAGCTTTCATAAGTCTACTCACTTCAACCTCCATCCAATCTTCGATAGTGTTTCCCATATGGTAAGCATAATTATCCTCGGTAGTAACCCTCCAATAATCTTTTTCTAAAGGCAATAAATCAAGATATCCTTCGCTTGTTCCTCCGAGTTTAAAACCAATATAAGAAACTAGATTTTCAAAAATATCTTTTTTATAAGTGGCTACAAAATGACCCGAACCAAGAAATACTTTACCTGAATTAGGTAACTCCAAGCCAAGGCTGTATTTTAAATAATTTTGATTATAGTCTCTCTTCCATCCAATACTATCATAAAATTTGATGAGGGCAGCTTGGTTTTTAATGGAATAGAATTGGAGTCTTTTATTAAAAAAATTACTCCAAATAGCATTGGAGCTGTTGGATTTATAAAGTGTAAATTGAGGAACTATTCCTACTACTCCAACTTTGGGTAGTTGGCTAAATATAGTATTCGTTTCAGATTGCCAGTTGGATAGAAAAAGCACATCTGCATCTGAAATGGTAACTAATTCAATGTTATTGCCTGCAAGTCCTTTTAATATTGCATTAAGTTTTCCGATATTTTCAGTATGAATAAGCTCGTGAATTTTATTAGCAGCAAAAAAGTCATCTAAATATTCTTTTACTTCTACGCAACTTCCATTATTAACAATGGTTATAAAAGTTTTATCATGAACCGTTTTAAAAAGGGACTGCAAACAAAGTTGAAATATTTTAAAACTATCTTTAAAATACCCATTTTGGTTGGGAATGTAAACCGGAATAATTATTTGATGTAAATACTCTGATTTATCGTGAGGTATATCTTTATGTGGATTGTATCCTACTCGCATTATTGCAGATTAATTATTTTGAATACTTGCAATGGCGTCTCTTCCTTTAATAAAAATATAATCAGCACTTCCGTCATAATCTTCAACCAAAATCAAGCTGGCTTTATCATCAATTTTATAAATATGTTCAAAATTTTTTTCTTTTAGAGAAGTTATGATTTCTTTACAAATTTCTATACCATTAATTTCTGTAACTAATTCAATTATTAAAATACAATTATCAAATTTTTTAAAAATTTCATCAGCTCCTTGTATTACTTCTCTTTCAAACCCTTCAACATCAATCTTTACAATAAAATTTTCACCTATTATATTATCTCTAAAAGCATTTAATTTAGTTACGGGAATAATAATTCTCTCATTAAAGTTTTGATCAAAATTTACTTTTATTGAATGTTTACCCTTGTTCCATCCTTTGTTTACGTTTAGTACATTGTTGCCAATAACATCACCTAAACCCATTCTAAAAGGTCTAATATTCTCAATATTGTTTAATCCAATATTTTTAATAAAACTCAAAAAATTAGTAGGTTCTGGTTCAAAAGAAAAAACTTCTATTTTATTATTTATGGTTGCAGCAGTTAAAGAGTGAATTCCAATATTAGCACCGATATCAATTAAATTATAATTTTTAGTTGCATATTTTTTTATCAAATCTAAGATAATTTGTTCTGAATAACCTCCAAATATTATACTGGATTCTATTGCTGAATTATTACTCAAATAAATTTTAAATCCATTAAAATTCATAATAATTTTTTTATCTCCTATTATAATCTTTATTACCTTTTTAAATCTATTTTTTTTTAAATAAAAATTATAAATTTTAAGAAGAATTTTTATTATTAGTTGTCTCATTTTTTTGTTTAACTAAAAATCATATCAAAATCCATTAGAATTTTGCTTTGTTTTTCTGGCACAATCTTTCCATTATTAAAAAAATCACCAGATTCAACGATTATCTGAAATGCATTTTCAATAAAATCTGATACCTCATCATCAACAGTCAAAAATATAGTTGCAAAATAGATTCCATTATTAAAATTATTTCTTGGATAATGAATCAAAATAGATTCAGGAACTAGTTCATTGTTAATTTTAACTAAACTAGAGCTCACCCAAGAATAACGTTGTCCAAAATCATCCTCAATTCGAACATCAAATCTAATTCTATTACATGAAATACTATGATTATTTTGTAACTTAAACAAAATATTTAACTTTTGCCCGGAAACTACATTTTGTAATTCATCATTACCAAAAATAGTTACCTTCTCAAATTTAACAATTCCATTACCTTTTCGACCTCTAGAATTTATAAGTTCATTTGAAAATGAATTTCCTTGCAAATACTTAGAAATAGATTCATTAATAGCTCCATCAAATACTAACTGACCATTCTCAAGAATTATTCCTTTATCACACAAATTCTTAACTGCTGCCATATTATGGCTAACAAATAATACGGTTCGTCCATCACCTTTGCTAATATCTCCCATTTTACCGAGGCATTTCTTTTGGAAATCAGCATCGCCTACTGCAAGTACTTCGTCTACAATTAGGATTTCACTCTCTAAATGAGCCGCAACGGCAAAAGCCAAACGAACGTACATAACGGAAGAGTATCGTTTTACAGGTGTGTCTATGTACCGCTCGACTCCCGAAAAATCGATGATTTCGTCTAACTTTCTAGTGATTTCCTTTTTTCGCATTCCGAGAATAGCTCCATTCAAATAAATGTTTTCTCGTCCTGATAACTCCGGATGGAAACCTGTACCCACCTCAAGTAAACTTGCAATTCTTCCTTTTACTTTAATTTCACCAGTTGTTGGACTAGTTACGCGAGAAAGCAATTTTAACAAGGTACTTTTTCCTGCTCCATTCTTACCAATAATTCCAACAGCATCTCCCTGATTGATTTCGAAATTTATATCTTTCAAAGACCAAACAATGTCACTTTTCCCTTTAGTGCTTCTATCATTACTTTCGCCAATTTTAAGAAATGGATCTTCTTTTCCTAAAATTTTAGTTACCCAAAATCGCTCTAAATCGCGCGAAATAGTTCCAGTACCAATTTGTCCAATTTGGTAAGCTTTTGATAAGTTTCCGACTTGTATTACTGGTTTACTCATTATATAGTATCAACAAAATTCTTTTCGGTTTTATTGAAAATTAGGATCCCCAAAAACAAAATAATTAGTGTGATTATTGATGAATAACCTATACTCCAAAGACTAAATTCTCCTTTCCCTAAAAAGGAATATCTAAACGCTTCAATTATTCCAGTCATCGGATTATATTCTATTAATTTTGACATTTCTCCAAATTTTTTTCTGGCTTCACTTAATGGATAAATAACCGTTGTTGAATACATTAACAACTGAACACCAAAGGTTACTAAAAAAGTTAAATCTTTATATTTAGTTGTCATTGCTGTAATGACTAATCCAATTCCTAAGCCTAATAAAGCCATTAAAATAACTAGAAATGGAACAATTAAAACACCATACGTAATAGTAAAAGTTGCACTGCCTTGTGGAAAAATATAAAAATAAATCATCATCAACACAAACAATAACATCTGAACTCCAAATCGTACCAAGTTACTCACGACGATACTCAATGGCATAATTAATCTTGGAAAATATACTTTACCAAAAATACTGGCATTGTCTTTAAAAACAGTACTGGTTTTAGTTAAACAATCTGAAAAATAATTCCAAGAAGTAATTCCCGCTAAATAGAATAATTGTTGTGGCAAACCATCTGTACTCATTCCAGCAAGATTACCAAAAATAAATGTAAAAACTAATGTTGTAAATATGGGTTGAATAAAAAACCAAAGTGGACCAAGAATAGTTTGTTTATAGAAACTAACAAAATCTCTCTTCACAAACATTACCAATAAGTCTCTGTAAGCCCAAAGATCTTTGAATTTTAAATCAAAAAGGGAGGTATGTCCTTTTATTACTAAATCCCAATCTGATAATTCATGTGTAGATTTCATTTATATTAATTTCACAAAAGAATTAAACTTTTGTATTTTATATATACTGGCAAATATAATAATTAAAGAGAATTAATTAGGAATTTTTACCTTATTGAATATAAAAAATCTATTTGATAAAACAATTGAATATATCTATTGTAAATTATCTAGAGTTTGAAAAACAGAATTTAAACTCTTATATTCTGGAACAATTTTTTTCATTTTTGTAACCAATTCTGTTGGATTCGCTTCAATTGCACTTTGAATTAATTCTTCCACTTTCTGATTTACAACCTTATACTCATCACATACTTCTTGAGCAATCATAATTTTTTCATGATATGTGGCAAGGTTTTTTGCGGAATCATTTAATAATTCTTCAAATAATTTTTCACCTGGTCTTAATCCGACAATTTTTATTGATATGTCTTTATCAGGAATGAATCCAGCTAAACGAATCATCTTTCTAGCTAAATCTATAATCTTTACCGGTTTTCCCATATCAAATATGTATATTTCACCTCCATTTCCCATTGTTCCTGCTTCCAATACTAATTGACAAGCTTCAGGAATGGTCATAAAATAGCGAATAATATCAGGATGAGTAATTGTTATTGGTCCTCCTTCTTGAATTTGTTTGGTAAATAATGGTACAACCGAACCATTAGACCCTAAAACATTCCCGAAACGAGTGGTGATAAATTTGGTAAAACGTTCAGAATTGTTTTTTTCATGTTTAAAATGTTTTGATTGTACATACATTTCAGCAATTCTTTTACTGGCACCCATTATACTACTTGGATTTACAGCTTTATCTGTAGAAACCATTACAAATCGATCCACGTTGTGTTTGTTAGATAAATCAGCAATATTTTTAGTCCCTAACACATTTGTTAAAATAGCTTGTGACGGATTTTCTTCCATCATTGGAACATGCTTATACGCTGCAGCATGATAAACTACATCAGGTGAATACTTTTCAAAGATTTTATCTAAAACTTTATAATCCCTTACATCAGCTATTACGTTAAAAACTTTTATTTTATGATTTTTTTCTAAAATCTCTAAAGATAATGAATGAAGTGGAGTTTCTGCTTGATCTAATATTATTATCTTCTTTGGTTGAAATAAAAGAACTTGTCTTACTATTTCACTTCCAATTGAACCTCCTGCTCCAGATACTAATATAGATTTACCTTTTAAGTTTGACGATATAGTTTCAGTATTCAATACAATTGGTTTACGTTCTAATAAGTCGTGAATTTCAAAGTTTTTAATTTTTTTTGAAATCTCTTTTTTATCATCCCAGTCAGAAACTAAAGGTAATGTAAATACTTTAAATCCATATTCAATACATTCATCAACCAAAATTAATCGTTCCTCTTTTGATAAACTATTGTCAGCAATGATTAATGCCTCTACTTTTTCATGTCGCATTAATACTGAAATTGTTTTCTTCACTTGAAAAATAGGAAGATCTAAAATACGCTTTGTTGAGTTTTGATTATTCTTATCGATGAAACCAACTAGTTTAAATCTACAAGGAGTTTCAGATTTAAGAGCGTTAGCAACAGCTATTGCATTAGCATCTGACCCATAAATGATAGCTGGCATTTTCTTATGGACACCAGCTTCAACAAATAGTTTTTCATAAGTCTGTTTTACAATTATTCTATATATAAATAATAAACTAAATGACAATACAGAATTTATAAAAGCTCCAGTTGTTAAAAAAAATTTATGCTTGTCAAATAATAAAATTATAGTGTTTAACACTATCAAAAATATAAAGGTAGCAAACTGTGCAAAAAATAATTTTAATGCGTCTGTATAAGAGGAATGTCTAATAATGCCCGAATAAGTTTTAAAAATCCAAAAAAAGAATAAATTAATTAACACATAAAAAACTAATCCATGTGAAAAATATTTACTCGAAATATATTCTAAATTCAGTCCATTAAACAATCTAATAGTAATAACGCTTGAAATTAAAACAATTGAAATATCGAGAACCAAAATCATCCATCTAGGAAGATAGTTTAAGTTTTTCATATTAAAACGTAAGTTAATCTTTACTAGCGTATTAAAAAAATCGGACCAAAAGGAATTGTTAGTAGTTTTATTCAACATATTTATTTTAGTAGGTAAATTTATAAATAAATATCAAGTTAAAAGTTAAAAGATTCAAGACATTTTTTAATTCGATTTTTATCTTCTGATGTCAAATTTGACCCCGAAGGAAGACACAATCCATCTTCAAACAATTGCTCAGAAACTTTTCCGCCGTAATAGGGTGCTTCCGAAAAAATAGGTTGTAAATGCATTGGTTTCCATAGCGGACGACTTTCTATATTCTCGCTTTCAAGTAATAATCTTAAATCTTCTCTAGTTTTATGTAATATTTTTTTTGAATCAATAATAATCGCAGATAACCAATGATTTGAAAAATAATCTTGATTTGGTTCAGAAAACAGTTCTATTCCTTCAATAGAAGAGAAGATTTCTTTGTAAAACTGATGCATCTCTCTTCTTTTAGCAACATGTTCATCTAAAACCTCCATCTGTCCTCTTCCAATTCCCGCACAAATATTACTCATTCTATAATTATATCCTATCTCACTATGCTGATAATGAGGCGCATTATCTCTAGCTTGAGTCGCTAAAAAAACTGCTTTTTCTTTTATTTCTTTAGTTTTAGAAACAATTGCGCCACCACCAGAAGTAGTAATAATTTTATTTCCATTAAAAGACAATACGCTTATATCACCAAAAGTTCCACATTTGTCACCCTTATAAATGCTACCAAGCGCTTCTGCACTATCTTCCAAAATTGGAATCTCATATTGGTTAGCAATTTGTCTAATTTCATCCACTTTAAAGGGCATTCCATACAAATGGACGGCAATAATAACTTTAGGTTTCTTCCCTTTTGAAATTCTGGCTTTTATGGCTTCTTCAAGAACATTTGGACAAATATTCCAAGTTTCTGGTTCACTATCTATAAAAACAGGTGTTGCACCCAAATAAGCAATGGGATTAGCAGATGCAGAGAATGTCATACTCTGACAAATTACTTCATCTCCGGCTTTTACACCTAATAAAATCAATCCAAGATGAAGTGCAGCGGTTCCTGAACTTAATGCACCCACAAAAACATCTTCACTTAAATAATTTTCTAAATCCTGCTCAAAACCAGTAACATTAGGTCCTAATGGAGCTACCCAATTGGCATCAAAAGCTTCTTTGATATATTTTTGTTCATTTCCTCCCATATGAGGGGAAGAAAGCCAAATTTTTGAATTAGAAATAATACCCATAAATTAGTATTTTTATAAAATTATAGATACAAATGTAATATATATTAGCCATCTTAAATAAAATTAATACTAATATTTATTTTATTTAAAATACCATTTATAGATGATTAATATTTCATTATTTTTACAAAAAAATACTTTGATACATTTTTTTAAGCAAAAACCTTACTTACAAGATTTAATTCCAGATAATTATATTGACATTCACTCTCATTTAATGCCAGGTATTGATGATGGTGCACCAACAATTAATGAAACTACACAACTCATAAAAGGTTTAGAAAAAATAGGTTTTACCAAATTTATTACGACACCTCATGTTATGGGAGAAGTTTGGAATAATTCAAAAAAATTAATTGAAGAAACTTACTCCGATACTATAACTAAACTTACTATTCCAAATATTGATTCAAAATTGAAAGTTGCCGCGGAATATATGATTGACAATGAATTTAGAGAACTATTTAAAAAAGAACCTCTACTTACCTTAAAAGACAATTACGTATTAGTAGAAATGTCTTATTTAAATCCGCCGTTTCAATTATTTGAAATATTGTATGAACTTCAAGAATATGGATACCAGCCCGTGTTAGCTCATCCTGAACGCTATAATTTTTATCACAATTCAATACATAATTACAAAAAACTGAAAGAAATTGGATGTCTCTTTCAATTAAACATGCTGTCTACTGTAGGTTATTACGGCAAAAATGTGTCTAAAATTAGTGATGATTTAATTTCTAATAATCTAATAGATTTTATAGGTTCAGATGTACATCATTTCAAACATTTAGAAAGTATTAAGAAAAAAGTAATTATAAAAAAACATGATTATTTAACACCAATTTTTGTAAATAATCATATTTTTAATTTCTAGATTATTCTTTTGCTTAACAGTAAAAAGGTAGTTTCATGAATCATGAAACTACCTTTTTATTTTTTAAAGAATTCTTATTATTTTTTCTTTCTTATAAAAAACGAAAATATTTTTTTTAATAAAGATTTTTTTACATCATTATCTCCTCCATAGCCATAGCCATAGCCATAATTATATTTGTAAGCATATTTATATCCATATCCGTAAGAATCAGACATCCCAATATTGTTTACAAGATATACTAGGTTTTTAAGTTTATTTTGCTCGCTCAAACCTAAAGAATATTCTAAAATGCCTTTTGGTGTAAATCCAGCTCTAACAATATACAAAGTAGTATCTGCTAATTGGGAAATCATCAAAGTATCTGCCACCAATAATGTTGGAGCTGTATCAAAAATAATAAGATCATACACTTTTTTAGCTTCTTCTAATAATTTTTCTAATCTACCATTAGATAATAATTCAGCAGGATTTGGTGGTATTTTACCAGAAAAAATAATATCTAAATTATCATTACCTAACTGATTAATATTAGTAATGTCTTTCAAATTAATAGATGTATTATGAAGAAAATCCTGCAATCCAATCGATTCCTTTTTAACATTAACATAATTATGTAATTGTGGATTTCTTAAATCGGAACCTATCAACAAGACTTTTTTATTCATTAAGGAATATGAAATTGCTAAATTGATTGTCGCAAAAGTTTTTCCTTCCCCTTTAATTGTCGATGTAACTAAAATTACTTGCCCAAGATTATCCGGTTTTAAAGGTAAGACGTAAGATAAATTAGTTCTCAATATCCTAAAAGCTTCTCCAAGAAGTGATCGATCATTTACGCCTGTTAATCTCTCCTCAGAATCAATATGAGGAATCTCGGCAATTACAATTTTATTTTTTACTCTTTTAAGAAGGTCCTCTTTTGTATGAATTTTATCATCTAACAAGAAAATTGTAAATAAAATTAAAAATGGTATCGCTAATCCTGCTAAAATTGAACCCGAAATATAAATTGATTTTACAGGTGCAACCGGAATTGAATCGGTCAAAGCGTAATCAACAACTTTAACAGTTGAAGAAGTAATAGCTAAATTTATAGCTGCTTCTTCTCGTTTTTGAAGCAACAAAATATATAATGCTTCTTTAATAGCTCTTTGTCGTTCAATTGCATTTAATACTTTTTCATCATTAGGAATAGCACTAAATTTATCCGAAGTTACCTTTTTAAAATAATTATTTTTAGAAAGTGAAACTTCCATTTCAGCTTGATAAGACTTTAGCGATTGCAAAATGTTTTTTTGGAGTTGGCTTAATTTGTCATTAATAGCAGTAACTACAGGATTTTTAGCGCCTCCACTTACTAATATTCGTTCGCGCTCTAAAACAACAGAATTATAGTCGGCAATAATTTTATTTACTTCTTCACTAAACACACCAATATTACTTGGAATTAAATCATGTTTTGAATCAGTTTTTACAGTTTGCTCCAATATTTTGGATAATGCTATTTGTGTTTCAATTTGAAAAACATCATTTTTCTTCAAAATCTTTTGCTCTGAAATAGAGCCAGCATCAGCTTCTAAAAAAGTTAATTCATTATCTTTTTTATACCTTGCTTTATCAGTTTCTATGGAATCAAGATCTTGTTCGATAGATTTAAAACGATTATTTATAAAATCAATTGTTTTTTGATACACTAATCTTCGATCTATAACTCCATCATTTTCATATTGTTTAATGATTTCATTAATTACTGCTTCTATTTTATCTTTATTAGCACCCTTAATAGAAATAGTTAAAATATCTGCTTTTTCATTAGTATTAACAATTTTTATATCACTCAAGAGCCCAAGTATCTCATTATTTATTGAAGAATGATTAATTAAAAATTTTTGCCCATTTAATATTTTCAAATCTACGCCGATTTGCTTAGAAAGTTTAAATTTAAACTTATCTATATTTTCAACTACATTAAAATGACAATCTTTATTAGTTACCCCTTCGTTGAATTTAGTAATTTTATATCCGCTATTGGTAATTTCAATTTCAAATGAAATACTTGTATTATCCATCTCTACTGATGAATCCATCCATTCAATGGTAAAGGGTCTATTTTTCCACAATTCTATATTGTTAAAATAACCTACTTTATAATATTGAGTATTTAAATTTAGACTTCTACATACTTTCTCTTGAATTCTATGAGAATAAAATATTGCAATTTCATTATCCAAATTTACCCCTGTTTTCCCAAAAAAAGAAAGTCCACCATTTGAAGTAGGCATTGAAAAATCGCTTTTTGAATCATCTATAATCTTTACTGAAGCTTTGGATTCATAAACAGACACTGTGTGATTTAAATAATACTTTACTGCAAAAAAGCAAATGATTACTGATATCAAAAAAAAGTACCAATAACGTAAATAACTAAAAACCAATCGAATAATGTCAAAACTATTTTCTTTTTCATTATTTTCAAATTGAACATTTTCCATGTTTTAACTATTTTTTTAGTAATAAAATTAAGGTAAGAGCAAAAGAAACAACACTAAATAAGGTTCCAATATTAGTAATATAGCCTGCCGTCATGACTTTAGGCCCATTAGGATTCACTATAATGACATCATTTTGTTTTACATAATAATAAGGACCATTAAACCATTTCGAAGAAGTTAGATCTAGTTTAATATATGTTCGAACACCATTAATTTCTCTAATTAGCAATACATCTTTTCTTGATCCATTAATTGTTAAATCTGATGCGTAGCCAATGGCTTGATTCAATGAAATATTTTGCTCATCAAAAGGATAGGTTCCAGGTGCTTTAACCTCTCCAAGGACAGAAACTTTATTATTTACAATTCTAACACTGACGGTTGGCTCTTTTACATAATCTTTATCAATGAGCATTTTTGAAATCATATTTTGTACATCCGAAGGGCTTTTCCCTGAAACTTTAATATTTCCTAATACAGGAAAAGTTATGGTTCCATCTTGCAACACCAAATATCCTTGCAATCTATAAACTCCTAGGTTTGTATTATTTAATGAGCTAGTTTGAATATTAAATGGTTCCACAGATTCTGGAATTAAAGCTGCAACCTTGATGTATAAAATATCATTAACCTCAATATTACCGGCAAGGTAATTAATATTATTTTGACCTCCACTAACAACGTCTTGGTAGTATAAAATATCTTTTTTATTGGCACAAGAGGCAAAAAATAAACTAATAAAAATTAATAGAAGTAGTTTTTTTAACATATTTTAAAGAATATTATAGTGTGGTTTATTATGTACATTTTGACTGCGAAATTACAATTTTGTTTTTTGTTTTTATACGTTTGTTCGGAAAATTGATAAAATATTTATTTATCCTGATCATTGAATTTTATTATTTTTGAAGGATTTCCGACGGCTATTGCATAATCGGGAATATCTCTCAAAACCACAGCACCCGCTCCAATAGTCACCCATTTGCCAATTTTCACCCCTTGTATAATGCAGGCCCCTATCCCTATATGACTTCCCTCTCCTACTGATACATTACCTGCTAATGCTGCACCAGGTGAAATATGTACAAAATTTTCTAAAACACAATCGTGCTCAACGATTGCGCCAGTATTTATTATACAATGATTTCCAACAACGACATCTGGATTGATAATTGCTCCTGCCATTATCACAGTCCCATTTCCTATATTAGAATACTCTGAAACAATCGAATTGAGGTGAATAGCTGTTGTAAAATTTACATTTAAAAGAGTATGAGAAATCTTTTTTCTAATCTTATTATTTCCAATAGAAATTATTAAATTATTAATACCATCAAAATTGATGTTAGAAGTTTTTATGATTGAAACTCCCATAATAGTAGCTTCTTTAGGATTATCATCTATAACTACATCGACATGAACCGAATTACTTTTAAGAATATCGATGATTACTTTACCATGCCCACTAGCGCCAAAAAGTGTTACACTATCTTCCATCAAAAGGTTCTATTGTTGCAGCATTTGCAGCGTTAATTCCATCACTTTTTATAACTTTTAAAATAGTTTTAAAAAAAATTTTAACATCTAAAAAAAATGATATATGATCAACATACCAAACATCGTATTCAAATTTTTTATCCCATGAAATGGCATTTCTACCATTAACTTGTGCCCAACCCGTTATCCCAGGTTTTACTTCATGCCTTCTATTTTGAAAATCACTATATAAATGCAAGTATTCCGGTAACAATGGTCTTGGTCCTATTAAACTCATATCACCTTTTAAAACATTTAGTAACTGAGGAATTTCGTCTATGGAAGTTTTACGTACAAAACGTCCCACATTAGTAAGTCGCTCGGCGTCTGAAAGCAATTGACCATTTTCGTTTTTCCTATCATTCATCGTTTTAAACTTTATTATTTTAAAACTCTTACCTTTTTCCCCTGGACGAATTTGAACAAAAAAAGGCTTACCTCCATTAGCAAAATACAACAATATTGTAACAGCCATAAATACAGGAAAAAGCAACACTAATCCAATAAAAGCCAATATAATATCAAATAACCTTTTTAAAAAAAATCTATACATTGCTACTGGACTTTTTGGTATTCTTTCAAAATCGATAGCCAAACTACTTTTTGCTCATATCGTTTCAATATCATTTCTCTAGCCGCTTTTTTCATTTCGTTGAATAATTCTACATCCGAAATGACCAATTTCATTGTCTCAAAAATAACATTTTGATTCTTAACTGGAATTATTAATCCATTTTTATTTTGAACTATTATTTCGTTACATCCATTTATGTCTGAAACTATACAAGGCAAACTCATGGCACCTGCCTGCATAACTACATTAGGAAAACCTTCCCTATAACTAGGAAAAACCAAACAGTCTGCAATAGCAAAAAAAGAGCGCACATCATTTTGAAATCCTACCGATATAATAGATTTATTTTGTTTGATAATTTGAATAGTCAGGGGAGATAAAGGATCTAAATCATTTTCATAATCTCCTACTAATAATAATTTTGCCAAAGGCTGTTCTTTTTCAAGTTTTTCAAAAGCAATTACTAATTCATTTATCCCTTTATCAGTTACCAAACGGCCGACAAAAATAAAAACAAAATCATCGCTTGAAATATGTAATAGTCTTCTCAATTTTTTATTATCTGCTTCAGGAAACAAATCTCTTGAAAAAAATGAGGTATCAATTCCGTTTGTACTCCCGTTGGCTAACACTTTAAGTTTAGTTGAAGAACAATAGTTATTATTTTCAATAATATTTTTTAAACCAAAAGAGTTTGGATACACTTTGGTGGCAAAATGATAAGTTAGTCTCTCTACAAAATCTAAAATTTTTCTTTTAAAACCAGATTCTTCGAGCAATGGCATTCCTGCAACAGTATGAAATCTATTGGGGACCCTAGCCAAAAAAGCCGCTAACATACCAACTATTCCTGCTTTTGGAGTATGTGTGTGAACAATTAAAGGTTTTTCTTTTCTTAAAAATAAAACTAATTTTAATACTGCAAAAACATCTTGAATAGGTGTTATCTTTCTAGACATTTCCAAATGAAAAGTAGCAACGTTTTCTTTCTTTCCAATTTTTGCTAAATATTCCTTCTCCGAAGAAACCGCAATAACATCATAAAACGAATTCATAAACTTCAATTGTCCTGATAATAATTTATCTAACGAGATAGGAACAGTTGTAATTCGGATTAATTTGGATTTAGTCATTTTAGTTTATTATAGATAAATTAAAGCTTTCAGTTTATTAAATATTTACACTTAATTTGATTTTAATCTTTTTACTTTCTCAATGGCTACTTGTTTTTTATATGATAAAGACCATAAAATAAATATGAGTAACCCCGGTAAAAACATATTTCGCATTCTAATCATAATTCCTAAATTACCAAGTGACTGACTAAATGCCAAAGTTCCAATAATCAGAAAGAAAACTAAACCTTTTATAACAAAAGGCGAGTTCTTAAAAGTTTTTATTGGATTATTCGTAAAAACTTTGATGGTTAAAATAAGTAAAAATAAATTTTCAATAGACGCCACTAGAGAAGGAATTCCATTTACATCAAAAAAAAGAGGTCGAAATAAAAAAGTAAATACTTTTAATGGAAAGGGATAAGAAGAAATGTCAATTTTTGAGCCTGTAGATGCCCTACTTAATAAAGAAGCTTTGTCACCTGCAAACTTATTAAAACTTTCAATGGAAGCATTCTCTACTTTTGCAAATTTTAGAACACTAGGAAGGATTAGGATTATGACGATTATCATTGCTGAACTAAAAACAATCCTTTGAAATTTTGATATTTTAGATCCCGTCATATAAGATAATCCAAACCCCATAACCATAAACAAAGCCATGTGAGGCCTTATAAAATAAGATAATAAAAGTGCTAAAACTATCATAGGAATTCTTTTAAATGGTTTTATAATTCCATAAAAGAATATCCCTATACAAAAAAACAATAAAGTATCTTTTCCAACTCCAGAACTCCAAAAATGAAGCATTGGTAAAAAAAAAAGCAATGGAAATAATTTAACGTTATTCAGTTTAGAATTATAAGGTATTAATTCTAAAGCAATTAAATAGAAATAGGTTAATCCAATAAATCCAAATAAGCTATAAAGCATTGTTCCCGATAGATAAGACAATCCTAAAACATTGGACGGAAAATAATTTAATGCAATTAAAAAAAAGGTTCCTTCTGAATTATGAAAGTATTCAACTGCTTGTTTAAAATTAATTGATTTTGGTACCCTCCAATATCCTATTGAATCTCCTTGAATAAAAAAACAATAATATACCCCAAAAATCAAATGGTAAAAAAAAAGTTTTTGAAGTATGGAAATATTATAGGATTCTAGCTTTGTTTTAAAACTATTTATGAATAACAATCCTAAACCTATTATAAAAAGTATAAATAAAATATCCATTTAATTAATTTTAATAGGTTATTTAATGATTTATGAATTTTAGAAGTAACTAAATAAACTGTTCAATTTAGTTCTCTAATATTGACACATGTGATTTATAACTCAATTCTTTTGAAGTAAAACTTATATTATTTTTGTATTTTTCTTTTAGGAAATCAAAATTTTCTATGCCAAATTGTATTGATTTAGCTAAACTTTCTATGCTAGAAGGCTTAAAATCAATAGATAAAAATTCATTCACATTTACTTCTTTTACACTTTTAAAGCTACCATTAATGACTATTTTACCAGAGATCAATGCATCTAGATACTTAACATGGATAATTAATTCCGAATAAATATTTTGTTTATCGGGGCATACAATAATATCCGCTAAATCTTGATAGGTTCTTAAATGACAATAGGGAATTCTGCCAATAAATACAACTTTATCGTTTATTTCTTTTTCTCCTACAATTGAAATACACTCCTCCATAGTTGGACCATCTCCAACAATTAAAAGCCTTGTATTGTAGTATTTAACAATTTTTGAAAATGCCAAAATTAAATCAGGAACACCACCTGTTTTTTTAAAAGCTCCAGCAAAAAAAATTATCTTTTCATCTGTCTTAATGTTGAATTTTGTCAACAATTCACTTTTTAATTCAAAATCAACTTTATCTAAAATTGCATCTGAACTCAATACATAAGGAATAATATAATTATGCTTTTCATTAACCTTAGGATATTGATTGCAAAAAAAATCTTTCATTGCTTGACTAGCAAATATCAATGATTTAGCATTACTAAAAACTTTTTTATCTAATAAATTTGAAATGAAATATTTATTATTAAACTTAATTTTATCCATTATTGATTTAGCATGATTTGCTTGAAATTTAAACTCTAAAGTTGCAACACCGTGTAAATCATTAATATAATCTTCTATAATTTTTTGATGTTTTAAGCAATATCCAATAGAATTATCTAAATATTCAAAAAAGTAAATTGGCTCTTTATCAAACCTATCTTTAATAATATCCCTTAATCTGTTAAATAATTTTAAGTATTTAATTTTAATTAATGACATTGGCAATATCCCTAACAATCCTTGAAAAATTCTTTTGTCGCTTCTAGAAAACAAAAAGTCAATAAAAAAATGTTGAATATTATTTTCAAAAAGATGGTATTTCTTTGTATTAGAAATAAAAATTACCTCATGCCCTTTTTTAGAAAGTTCATTCATTATACCTTGCATGCGAATAGTTCCCCCACCCTCATGACTAAAATCATTCATTGAAAAAAAAACAAATCTCATAATTATTTGAATAACCCTTTTGCCTTCATTTCTTCAATAGATTTCGAATAGTTATCTTCCATGATCTTTTGAGATTTTACCCACTCAACAAATTTAGAGACTCCTGTATTAAAATTGTGTTGAGCTTGAAACCCTAACTTATTTTTAATTTTATCCAAATCAGCGAAATTATGTCTTATATCTCCCAATCGAAAATTCTTGGTAATATTAATTTCTACATTTGAATTGTAGAACTCTTTTAGTCTACGAGCTACTTCGATTACAGGAGTTGCCACACCAGATCCTACATTAAAAATTTCATAATTAGCCTCATCTTTTTGAATACCGAGAATTGTAGCATTAACAACATCGTCAATATAAACAAAATCTCTACTTTCTAATCCGTCTTCAAAAATATTAATATTATTTCCATTTCTAATTTGTGTTGAAAATATAGAAAGAATTCCAGTGTAAGGATTTTTTAGTGACTGTCCTGGTCCATAAACATTCTGATATCTGTAAGCCACAGCAGGAACAGCTATCGATTTACATACATTTAAGACCATTTGCTCTTGATTTTGTTTAGTTATTCCATAAACTGATGAAGGATGAATTTTAGAATCTTCATCAGTAGCGAGAATTTTGGTCGTTGTTTTACATATTGGACATTTTGGTTCAAAATCTGCTTTTAATAAATCTTCTTCCAATCTTTCTGTTGGGTATACATTACCATGAGTGTCACATTTATATTTTCCTTCTCCATATATTGCTCTTGATGAAGCAATTATGACTTTATTAATATTATTCTTTTTATTAACCAAATAATCCAAAAAAATTGCAGTTCCATTAATATTTACATCAACATATTTTTGTACCTCATACATTGATTGCCCTGTTCCTGTTTCAGCTGCCAAATGAACAACAATATTTTGATTTTCAAGAGCTTGATACCAATCTGATTTATTTCTTACATCTCCTTTAATAAATCTAACCTTACCTTTTATTGATTGGTATAGGCTAGAATCTTCTGATTTTCCATGAATCTGTTCCGATAAATTATCTAAAACAGTCACATTATAGCCTAGACTATTCAGTTTATTAGCTAAATTTGATCCTATAAATCCTGCACCGCCAGTAATTAAAACATTATTATTCATTGTTACATTTATTATTTTTTTGCAAATATTATAATAATTTATTGAAAGAACGCATATAACTCTCAACACTTTTTTCTATTGAAAAATATTGAATGCCATACGCTCTAATTTTGTTGTGATCAACATCTGAAAGGTTTTCTATAAATGAAATCGCATTTTGCATACTTTCTTGATCATGATTAAATAAAAAACAATTTGGTATACTACTAATTATTTCATCACTATCACCAATACCCATTGAGGCTATAGTCGGAAGTCCCATAAGTAAATATTCCCCTAATTTTATGGGTGCCACCCCTTGCATACTGAATTTTGGTTCTCTGATGGCAAAAGCCACATCTGCCGCTGATAAATATTGTGGAACTTGTTCAAATGGAACTTTTTTAACTATTATTTTATCTGAAATGTCATCTGGAATTCTTTCTTGGGCAAATTCTATATTTCCTGTTAAAATTAAAAATTTTGAATGGTCATAAATTTTTAATGACGCTCTAAAAATAGCAATCATTTCACTCCAACCATATTGAGGTCCTAAAGACCCACAATAGACAAATACCTTTGTCTGCTCTGATATATTCAATTCGTTTCTCATTGAATTTCTTAACGAATTATTTGAATTGAAAAAATCAATATTTCTGCCATTAAAAACAACAGAAAATTTTTCTGAAAAATTATTTCCAATAGTTTTTAAATGAATGTCAACAGCTTTTTTAGAGCGTGTTACTACAGCATCCGCATTTAAAAGCATTTTTGTTTCTTCATATTTAAAGAACTTATATTGTTTGCTTGTTTTTAAAAGTCCAGAAAAATCAACTCGTTCTTCTATTGGCAATCCATCAGCATCAAAAACAATTTTAAAATTTTTCTTTCTAATTCTGTTGACCATTATAGAAGGCAGGGTACTTCTTGGCATTACAATATTAATACTATTATTTTTAATATATTTTTGAATGTATTGTATTCCTTTATATAATGTTAATAAACTACCAATAGTAGCAATAGGCTTTCTTATGATAGGTTTTGCTGTATAGACTATATTTAATTCTTTAGCCTTATTCCTTGTAATTGCAACTCTTTCTTCAGACCCCCAAGTAAACTGAATTACATGAAATTCATACTTACTTTTATCTTGCATAGCACTAAATATAGGCATAAATAATCCTTCCATATAGCTGGTTTGTGGGCCGTCCCAAGTTATGAAAAGTGCTCTTTTTGTCATTCGCTTTCTGATTGTGCTCTACTCGGAGAGCTTTTGATAATAGTAAAACGTTGTTTAAATTTCAAAAATGGTTTTTCAAAATAATTATAGGAAACAAAGGATATACTAATTGTTAGGACATAAACTAACACGCACAAAAACAAAACATTAACTTTTATTTCATAATAGTTAAACAATAAGGAAAAGAGATAGATAGCAATAGGATTATAGATATATATTCCAAAAGATATTTTTCCTAAAAAATCCATTACATTATTCTCTAAATTTATTACTGGTTTTTCGGATACGAGTTGCGACAGAATTATTCCTAAAGTAATAAATGAAACAATTTCACTATTTATTATTGTATAGACATTAAAAATGTTAAATAAAAACAAAATTAACCCCCCCCAAAGAAATAATACAATATAAGTGTTCTTAAATAAGTTTATAATGCTATTTTTATTATAAAATAATGTTGCTCCAATTGCTCCAATTGCTAAACAGGAAAATCTTGTATAATTAAAAATAGAACGTAAAATAATTGGTCCATCAAAAATCGTAAGACCAAACTTAATTACCATAAAAAAAAGTAAAAAAAGAAATATAAACTTTTTAACATTTCTAATTTTTTTGATAAAAATTGGCCAAAAAGCATAAAACTGTTCTTCTACACCAAGTGACCAATAATGTCCTAATAAGGGATAAGTTATTAATAAACCAAAAGCAGCATTACGTGCAAACTCAAAGTTTGGAATAATAAAAATATAATAAAATATGTCTTTATTATATAGATAACCTCCAATAATAAAAGCTACAATTAAGTAAAAGTAATACAAGGGCCAAATTCTTAAAATCCTTCTTAAATAGAAATTTTTAACATCTATTGTATTGGTTTTTTGTTTTTCGTGAAGTAATAAATAAGTAATTAAAAATCCACTCAAAGTAAAAAAAATAGTTACAGAATATCCTGCAAATGAATCCAAAAACGTATTTTTTTCTTGATGAAACAAATACAGTCTTTCGAGCACATGTCCAAAAACAACTGCAGAAGCGGCTATTGACCTTAATCCATTCAAACCTGGTAAATAAATTTTGCTATTCATGTTTTTTAAAGTATTAAATCATCTGATAAGACTAATATAAAAATCTTCTAATGTTCTAACATACCTTTCAATTGTAAATTTATCTGAAATAAAATCTTTTCCCCTTTGCGCAATTGAATTCATTTCAGAATTTGGAAGTTCTACAATTTTGTTTAATTTTTCAATTAATTCTAATTCATAATTTGGATCAAACAACCAACCCGTTACTCCATCTGTAATAAACTCCGGAATTCCGCCAACATTGGTGCACAAACATGCCACTCCCTGTTGCATTGCTTCAACAACTGCAATGCCGAATCCTTCCGACAAGGAGGGCAGAACAAATATACTAGACTGCGCAATGTAATACTCTGGATTGTTTACAAAACCTGTTAATGTAACTCTATTGTTTAAATTTAATTCCGAAATTAATTGCTCAATAGAGTCTCGTTCTCGACCATCTCCCACTAAAATCAATTTTGAAGATTTATTTTCTAATTTTGAAAAAGCTTTAATAAGTAATTCTTGATTCTTTATTTTTTCAAAACGACCGACACTAACTATCGTAAATTCATTTGGTTCAATTCTTGTAACGGTTGACTTTTTACTCACCGGATTATAAATTACATATCCTTTACTAGAATCTATTTCCTGTATTGCAATTAAAAAATCTCGAACAGATCTGGACACACAAATAACCTTTTTAGTATATTTATAGAGATTCCTGAAAACAAACCTTGCTTTATTAGAATGACTTGGAAAACCAATCTCTTCGGCAATTATATTTTTTACACCCGCCAACTTTGCTGCTATAATGCCATGAAAATTGGCTTCTGCAGCGGCTGTATGAACGATATCCGGCTTTTCAACTTTAAACCATTTATACAATGTCCAAATATTTTTTACATTAGAAATACTTGGATTATTATTAAAAATTTTTACTTGAAACCCTTCGTCTAATAGTATTTTTTCTGCATGACCACCATGTCCTAGAGCGGCAAAAATATAATTATTTTTAAAGTAAGTTTTCCCTTCAACAAAGGATATATATTGTTGTTCTTGACCCCCAAAATCAAGAAGTGTAGTTAGCTTTACTATTTTCATTATATATTAGTTAATATTAATTTCTTTTTTATTAGAAAAAACCAAGATAAAATTATCAATAAAACAAATAAAATTATTGTGCTAACAATTTTGTATATTATTAAAATATCTTTCAAAAAATAACATACAATTGTTAAAAAAACAGTGGCAAATAACCAAATTAAAGGATAATAGTTTATAGTTGTATGCTTTTTAAAATCATTAAGAAAATAACCAGAATATCCCATAAGCATTAAACTTAAAAAAGTAGTTACTGCTGCAACCTTATAACCAAAAAAAGGGATTAGCACAAAATTCATAACTACATTAGTTAATCCAGCAAAAAAAGTGATTTTCCATAATATACTGGTTTTCTCTAAATAGAACAATTTATTAATTGAACCATAATACATTGCTCTATAGTTATAAGCCATAACTATAATTATTCCTATTGGATAAGTAGCAGCTAAATCTTTATTTTTAATAAGTAGTTGAAATATTTCTTTAAGCCAAATACTTATTATGAAAGAAGTTATAAAAAATACTGTTTGCAGAACAAACACCAATCTTCTAGCTCCGTTTTCATCTTTATTTTTATAACATTCGTTCATCAAAGGCCTTATTGCAAACCCACTAACCATTCCTATAGAATTAAAAAAATTACCCACTGTATAGGCAGCGTTGTACTTCCCAATGTCATTAATAGATATAGATAATCGTTGCATTACAATTTTATCAGAAGTATCCAGCAAGAAAGAAGAATAATAGTGAGGAATAGTTGGCAAGGTTATTTTGAGATATGACTTTATTCTTCTGTTAGATATTTTAAATAAGGGTCTTAATTTATAAGTAAACATTAGCGGATAAATATAAGATGCATTAATTAAAACCGAGACGATAAATGCTGAAGCAAACCAGCCTAAATAACCCAGTTTAAGATACGCAATAAATATCACATTCAGCAAAACAGTTAATATTCCAAATATAATTATTCTCGTAGCAATAGGTAAAGGCTTTTGATTAACTAGAAAAAAGTTAAACCCTATGGCGGCAGTAGGTCCAAAAAAAAGCCCTGCACCAATATTTAAAAAAATAACAAGAGGAACGTTAATGACTCCTATAGGCATTACAAGCCATAAGAATATTATTTTAAAAAACATGAATATTACATTCCATATCATTAAAAATCCATAAATTTCGCGCCACACCTTTATATACCAATTAGGGTGTTTGTAAAAGGCATTAACTAAAACTATTTCCAGTCCCAGAGAACTTAATATTTCTATTGCTCCTATGTATGAAGTTATCAATCCGAATATGCCATAATCCTTTTCAGTGAGATACTTTGTAATAAATGGCAGGGTAAACAACCCTGCTATTTTCGGGATTTGATTGGCAAACCCATAAATAAGTGTATGTGAAAATAGTTTTTTTAACATATTTACCTTCTTGTCTTGAGTTATACTAACTTTAATTTCTTAATATTAATTCTTTGGAATAATTTTCATATTCCTTATTTACGGTGCTACAATAATATTTAGCATTATTGTGTTGTTGATCTATGTCCTTTTCCTCAAGCTGTTCAATCTGTTGAGGCAAAAGTTCAACATTTTCAACAAAAGTAGTTATTCCATTTTTAATAAAACCATATAAGTAAAAACAAGCCACTTTATCATCTATATAATAGGTTTTATTTTCATTAAAGTAGCTTCTAAAATAATGGAAACTACCAAATTGTTGCGTTTTTAGCAATTTTATTTGATTATACATCAGCTGATACATGTATCATTTTTTTTTTAAATGAACTAATAAATCTAATAAACCGATTAAAGTCAATGGTAGAATAATAAATACATAATTAAGTACTTCCACTTAATAAAAAATAACTTTAAACTTAAAGTTAAAAACAATATTAAATGAAACAAATCAATTAATGTTTTGAACCTATTTAATTGATTCCACAACTACAACTTTATATAAACCTAACAAATTATTCACTTTAATATTTTTCATAACAAATTAAAAGAAATATTACTATGAATTATAACTTAATACATTTTTTATTTATTTTTATACTTTAAAAAAACAAATTATTAGAAATAAAAACTTCTATTGAGTTCATTTTGTTGATTTTTTAAAAATTTCAAAATCTCTTATATAATCCTCTTTAGAAAATTTCATACTTGACAAATGTAGTCTAAATGAATTTGTTGAAAAATTTTCAATGTGACACCATATTAGTTGAGGCAAATAAAGTCCATAATAAGATCTATTTAATGAAAATTTTTCAGTTTGTCCTTCTATATCGGTTACTATCAAATCAAAACTCCCTCCTAAAGCAATGATGATTTCTTCTTGAGAAGAGAAGCATCTCCACCTCTAATTTCTCCTCCAGGCACATCATAAGTCCAAAAAGTTCGTTTTATTTCAAAAGGAATTTGATTTGGATTTTGCAAAAAAGTCAAATTACCCCTAGGATCTTGAATTTTAGGCAATTGAATTATTTTAGGTTTAGTCAAATCCTGATGTTGTTCCATTTTTAATTTGAATTATTATTTTTGTAAATAAATTAATTTACTCGTACTGTTTATGATAATACCTCGCATATTCCCCAGAAGTAACATTCTTCAACCATTCCTCATTAGAAAGAAACCAATCAATCGTTTTTTCTAAACCTTGCTCAAAAGTAACCGATGGTTTCCAACCTAATTCTTTATTAATTTTAGTGGCATCAATAGCATAACGCAAATCATGTCCAGGTCTATCTTTTACATAGGTAATCAATTTTTCAGACTCTCCGCTAACTCTGCCCAATTTTTTATCCATTTGCTGGCATAATAATTTTACTAGCTCAATATTTTGCCATTCATTAAAGCCCCCAATATTGTAGGTTTCGTGATTCTTCCCTTCATGAAAAACTAAATCAATTGCTACTGCATGATCTTCTACAAACAACCAATCGCGGGTGTATTTTCCATCACCATATACTGGCAAAGGCTTGTTATTAATAATATTATTAATGAATAAAGGAATTAATTTTTCTGGAAAATGATTAGGCCCGTAATTATTAGAACAATTGGTAATAACATAAGGTAGACCATAAGTTTCTCCGTAAGCTCGAACAAAATGATCCGAACTTGCTTTTGAGGCAGAGTATGGTGAATTTGGATCGTAGGCTGTTGTTTCCTTGAATAAACCTGTAGCTCCTAGACTGCCATAAACCTCATCAGTAGAAATATGATAAAAACGTTTCCCTTCAAAATTGTCTTTCCAAATGGTTTTAGCGGCGTTCAGGAGATTCATCGTTCCAATGACATTAGTTTTAACGAAACTTAAGGGATCAGTTATTGATCTATCTACATGAGATTCTGCTGCTAAATGCAATACTCCGTCAAATTTATGTTCTTGAAATAATGCATTAATAAAATCGGCATCTACAATATCTCCTTTAACAAAAGTATAATTAGGTGCTTTTTCGATATCGGAAATATTTTCTAAATTTCCAGCATAGGTTAAAGCATCTAAATTAAAAATTTGATACTCGGGATACTTATTTACAAACCTTCGTACAACATGAGAACCTATGAAACCCGCTCCTCCTGTGATTACTATTTTTTTCATATATAAAATCTAAAAGGTATACACAAAATATTGAATTTTTTTAAAGCTATCTTAAATATTTTATTTAATCAATACTTGTTGAGTCTGCTTTCTTATAAAATAAACTTTTAACAAGGAAATTATTATTATAATTTTCCATCTATTTGTCCTTTCAAAACACCTTTAACATCATAAACTACTGAATTCAAATTTTTAAATTGTTCTAAATCTAAATCAAGAAACTCATTATGAGCCACACCTAAAACAATCGAATCAAACTTTTGATTAGGTAAATTCTTTGTAGTTATTAAATTATATTCATGTAAAACTTCGTTAGGATTTGCCCAAGGATCATAAACAGACACCTCAATTCCATAATCTTTCAAAGCCCTTATCACATCAACAATTTTAGTATTTCTAACATCGGGACAATTTTCTTTAAACGTAATTCCTAGCATCAATAATTTTGAATGGTTTACAGGAATTCCTTTTTTAATCATTAATTTAACGATTCTAGAAGCAACATATTCCCCCATACTATCGTTCAATCTTCTTCCTGCTAAGATAATTTCTGGATGATATCCTGCTTCTTGAGCTTTTTGGGCTAAATAATAAGGATCAACCCCGATGCAATGGCCACCAACCAAACCTGGTTTAAAATTTAAAAAATTCCATTTTGTCCCAGCGGCTTCAAGAACAGCATGAGTATCAATATCTAGAATATTAAAAATTTTAGCTAATTCATTTACAAAGGCAATATTAATATCGCGTTGCGAATTCTCGATTACTTTAGCTGCTTCAGCTACTTTTATTGATGGTGCTAAATGGGTTCCAGCAGTAATAACCGACTTGTATAATTCATTTACTTTAATCCCAATTTCTGGCGTAGAACCAGCAGTTATTTTTAAAATTTTATCAACTGTATGTTCTTTATCTCCTGGATTAATTCTTTCTGGAGAGTATCCTGCAAAGAAATCAATATTAAATTTTAAACCGCTCACTTTTTCTAAAACTGGTACACATTCTTCTTCCGTAAGTCCTGGATAAACTGTAGATTCATAGACAACAATATCCCCTTTTTTAAGAACTTTAGCGACGGCCTCACTAGATTTATAAAGAGGTGTCAAATCAGGCCTGTTATTTTTATCAACTGGAGTTGGCACTGTCACGATATAAACATTACATTCGGATATATCCTCTAATTTTGTGGAACAAAACAATCCTATTCCATTCAATCGTTTATTTGTTAATACTCCTTTTAACGTAACCTCATCCACTTCTAAAGTAGAGTCATTTCCTGAATTTAAAGCATCAACTCTATTTTGATTGATATCAAATCCAACGACTGGGTACTTTGTAGCAAATAATCTTGCTAATGGTAATCCAACATATCCCAATCCTATAATTCCAATTTTTGTTTTCATAATTAATATTTAAGAGCCAATAGCTTGATAGTAAAATCCTATTTCCTTCATTTTTTGCGAATTTAGTAAATTTCTTCCATCAAAAATAAAAGCTGGCTTTAACATATTGTTATATATTTTATGCCAATCACATTCTTTAAATTCATCCCATTCAGTTAATATTGCAATGGCATGAGCATTTTCGCATACTTCATATATATTTTCATGAGATGAAATATGTTTTTCATTTAGTTCTGAACTTCTTGTTTCCAGATAATTCAAATCAGACAAAACTTGTTTATGATTTACTTTAGGGTCATAAACAGCAATATTTGCTTGTTCATTTATTAAATCATCAGCAACATAAATAGCAGTAGATTCTCTTGTATCATTAGTATCTTTTTTAAATGCCCAACCCAAAAAGGCAATTTTTTTATCTGCAACCGTGTTGTAAAGAGTATTGACAATATTTTTTGAAAATCTTCTCTTTTGGTGATCGTTCATAATAATAACTTGTTCCCAATAGTCGGCTACTTCTTGAAGGCCAAATGATTTCGAAATATACACTAAATTCAATATATCTTTTTGAAAACAAGATCCACCAAATCCAACCGATGCCTTTAGAAATTTAGAACCAATTCTGCTATCCATTCCAATAGCTTTTGCGACTTCATTTACATTTGCACCGGTCTTTTCGCATAATTCTGATATCGCATTGACAGAAGAAACTCTTTGTGCTAAAAAGGCATTTGCTGTCAGTTTAGATAATTCGGACGACCATACATTAGTAGTTAAAATTCGTTCTTTTGAAACCCAATTAGCATATACATCCACAAGCGCCTGTATCGCTTCTTTACCCTCGATTGAATCATCTCCCCCAATCAATACTCGGTCGGGCGCTAGTAAATCTTCAACTGCAGTACCTTCGGCTAAAAATTCTGGATTGGAAAGAATTTGAAATTGTACACCATTTCCTGTATTATCCAAGATATTTTTAATTGCTTCGGCTGTTCTTACTGGCAAAGTAGATTTTTCAACAACAATTTTATTGTTTTTTGAAACTCTAGCAATTTGTCTTGCACATAATTCAATATATTTTAAATCTGCTGCCATTCCTTTTCCAGAACCATAAGTCTTCGTTGGTGTATTCACAGAAATAAAAATAAGTTCTGCTTCATCAATGGCTTTATCAACTTCGGTTGAAAAAAATAAATTTCTTCCTCTTGCCTCACTGACAATTGAAGATAAACCTGGTTCGTATATCGGAATATTGTTTACATCTTCATCATTCCACCTTGCTATTCTATCTTCATTTAAGTCTACAACAGTAACATTTATATGCGGACATTTTTGAGCTATGACAGCCATCGTTGGCCCTCCTACATAACCCGCACCAATACAACAAATATTAGTAATTTTTATCATTTTATTTTAAATTTTCCCAATACCAATTCACCGCTTCCTTTAAACCCTCATTGAATGAATATTTGGGAGCGTAAGATAGTAATTTTTTTGCTTTATCAATATTTGCTAATGAATGCGGTATATCACCTACTCTATTCGGACCATATTTTATTTCAACCTTGGCAATAGAAGAATCAAATTCAGATAGGTATTTTTTTAAGTAATAAACCATATCATTTAAGGTTGTTCTGTCTCCAAAGGCAGTGTTATAAACCGTATTAATAGCATCCTTATTTTGCGTCAACATAGCAATTTCATTCATTTGAATAACATTGTCAATATAAGTAAAATCTCTGGAATAATTTCCGTCTCCGTTAATAATAGGACTCTCTTTTTTCATTAACTGCATGACAAATTTAGGTATTACTGCAGCATAAGCACCATTGGGATCTTGTTTTCTTCCAAAAACATTAAAATATCTTAATCCTATCGTCTGCATTCCATAAGTTTTACTAAAGACATCTGCATATAATTCGTTTACATATTTTGTCACCGCATATGGAGATAGGGGTTTCCCTATTACATCTTCAACTTTAGGAAGTGATTGAGAATCACCATAAGTTGAAGAACTTGCGGCATAAACAAACCTTTTTACTCCATTATCTCTAGAAGCAATTAACATATTTAAAAAACCAGAAATATTTACATCATTTGAAGTTTTAGGATCAGTAATCGAACGAGGGACAGAACCTAATGCTGCTTGATGTAATACATAATCAACACTTATGGTTGCATTTAAACATTCATCAATATTTCGAATATCTCCTTCAACGAGATTAAACTTTTTATTTGATAATAAATGTTCAATATTATGACGGTGACCTGTAGCAAAATTATCTAAGCAGGTGACTTCATAGTCTTTATTCAAAAAGTATTCGCATAAATTTGAACCAATAAAACCTGCTCCGCCTGTTATCAATATTTTCATGATTAATTATTTTTTATTTTTATTTATGAAATTATTTATTGCCTTGTAAAATATATTTTTTGGCTTATCTTCTTCATGGTACCCATTGGAATAACTCCCATAACTATATCCATAACCATAGCTTCGACCATATCCATATTTTGCTTTATTTTGAAAGCCATTTAAAACTATACTAACATTAGTAAGTTCCTCCCTTTTTACTCGATTATTGAGTAAATTTACCATTTCTTTTTTGGTGTAATTTTGTCTCATTATATACAACGTTACATCAGCATAAATGGACAATTCAACTGCATCTGTAACTAATCCGACTGGTGGAGTATCTAACACAATATAATCATAACTAATTTTCAATTCTTCTATAAACTCTCTCATACTGTCGCCCATAATTAACTCTGAAGGATTCGGGGGGATAGGCCCACAAGTTATTACATCAAGATAAGGTATTTTAGTTTTTTGAACAATATTCTCAAGATTAGACTCACCAATTAAATAATTTACAATACCCTTTTCATTCTTCAAATCAAAATCTTGGAATATTTTGGGTTTCCTCAAATCTAAACCTACAATAACTGTCTTTTTCTCACTCATTGCAAAAACTGTAGCAATGTTAACACTACAAAAAGTCTTCCCTTCACCACTTACAGAGGAAGTAACCATAAGTGTTTTAGTGCCTAAAACATTTTGTTTCTTATATAAAAACTGTAAAGATGATCTTATAGCTCGAAATGATTCTGCAAGAGCTGATTTTGGTTTATCATACACAGATAAATTAGTTTCTGAATGCTTAAGTCCAACGACACCTATTAAGGGTAAAGAAGTTAAATTAGAAATATCATCGGTATTTTGAATCGAATTGTTTACAAAAAAAATTAAAAATACTATAAGTAGTGGTATCAATATCCCTAAAAAAATTGCGATTACATAATTCACTCCTGTTCTAGGGCCAATCAAACCTCCACCAATATCTTTTGCAGGGTCAATAAATTGAATATCTGATAAGTTAGCTGCTTTTACAACTTGAGCTTCAGTTCTTTTTTGAAGATAAGTCTGATAAATACCATTGCTTAAATCATACTTTCTCATGATTTTAACGTATTCTTGCTTATCTTCTGGAAGATATTTTATCTTATTTTCAACTAAATTTAATTTTCCCTTTATTCGAGATGATTCATATTGAATTGCAGATTTAGCCGAGTTTATATTTTCTAAAAGTACATTTTTTACTGATACAATTTCGTTATCAATATTTTTGAACATTAAGTCACTTTTTACAGAATAAACCATTTCTGCTCTTCTAACAGACAATTCTACTAATTTTGAAACATTTATAATAATATTAGGATCTTCTATTCCAGCAACAGTTGGTGCTGGCAATTTAGAAAAGTCAGTACTTTTTTTAAGGTAATTGCTTAAATTATTATAATAGTTTATCTTTCTATTTACATCTTCATTAGCTTTATCTAATTCTGTTATTTGAGTTTGAAAATTCTCTCCACCACTTTCTATTTGAGTTATGTTTTTATTTTGACTGAACTCTTTCAAATCTTGATTTGACCTTTTTAAGTCTCCTTCCATGTTATGAAGGGTTGTGTCAATAAATTTAATAGTGTTTTCAGCAAATTTATTTTTATTTTCTAATTGCCTTTTTATTAATGTTTTTACTGTTTCGTTAAGATAATCAACAATCCTTGCCTTATTGGTTCCCTCAAGAGATAATTTTATTATTGATGGTGACTTTTCATCAATTCCAATTTTTATATTTTTATATTTAGATACAATTTCATCAAATGAATTGAAAGCGACCATATATTCACTTCCTACAAATTTTCCAGAGTTGGGTTTAACCTCTAAAATCCAGTTAAGAAACGGCAATACAACTCTTTGCCCAATTCTAAATCTTTTAGCTATTTTAGAATCAGATAGCAACACTGAATTTTTGGTGTTTTCAAAATAATTAATTACTGGAATAGAGTTCGAATTTGATTTTATTGTTATTTCATACTCTTTGCTTGAGATAAACTTTATATATATTGGAGTTTTATAAATCTGATTTTTAGATTTATCAATTTTAATAATGAATGGTGTACTTCCATAAACATCTTTAACAAAATATTCTTTTTGCTGTAAATAATCAATATAAAAATCAAGTTTATTCACAACACTTTCATTATGAGACCTTGATTTTATTGTAGTTGCGATTGTTTGAACTTGATCTGAAGTACCTCCCCAATTAAAAATCAAACTAGTACTTGAAGTAAAGAGTGGATTATTTTGTTCTTTTATGGCAATAGTAGTATCTAAAGAATAGATTTTTTGTTTACGAACATTAACTTGATGAGCAATAATCAAACAAGTAGTTAAACCTAACAAAAACCATTTCCAATAACTTCCAGTTTTTATTAAAAACCCTTTAAAATCAAAACTATTTTGGTTTTCGAAAAAAGAAAAATCCTTTATATCTAACATTAATTAGCAGTATTATTTTTTTAATAATAAAAATGTTGTGGTAGCTAATGATAAAATTGTAATCAAGGTTCCTAAAGATTCAATTCCAGTTTTACCAGTTCCCCATGATTTTTGTTTCAAAGGTTTTACATATATATAATCATTGGGTTGCAAGTAATAACATGGAGATTGCATTGCCTTTGAATCTGTTAAATCAATACTATACATTTCTGCACCTTGAGGAAACTGTCGTATCACTTTAACATCTTTTCTATCACCAACAATAGTAATATCTCCAGAGTTAGCAATTGCTTCCATAATATTCACTTTATCTTGATACAATATCTTAGACCCAGTGCTTCCTACTTCTCCATTAACTGTATATCTAAAACCAGACAATTTAACATTGACATAAATCCCAGCCTCAGGCTTAAAATGATCTTTAAGCAGCAACATTTCTAATTTCTGTCTTACCTCATCAACGGTAAAACCCAAAACATTAACCTCACCTAAAATTGGCATTCTTATATTACCATGATCGTCAACTGAATATCCTTTAAGATATAATGATTGATCTGAACCTACTGTTTGAGTAGAATTTTCACTATTAAAAATTTCAACTAATTTTGGATCAATTGCCTTAATAGTAATGCTTAATATGTCATTCGTTTGAAGTCTGTAGGGCTTTAAAGAAACTGGTGTTAAATCTTTATCTGGAGTATTTCCTTTTTTTTGAAGATAAATTAAATCTTGCGAAGGAACACATGATGTAAAGAAGATTCCTGTTAGAAGTAAAATAAAAAATATTCTAATGTTCATTATTAACTTTAATTTAGCAAACAAAGATAGCTTTTCAAATGTAAAATAAAAAAAGATATTACTTTATCTCTTAATTATTTTGCATTGAACTTTCAAAAGGAACTCTTTGCAATATACTTCGACCCAATGTAATTTCATCGGCATACTCTAATTCATCTCCTACCGCAATACCTCGTGCAATTGTTGACGTTTTTATTTTAAAGTCTTTTATCTGTTTATAGATGTAAAAATTCGTTGTATCGCCTTCCATGGTTGAACTTAATGCAAAAATAAGCTCCTCAATTGTACCAAATTTTACTTTTTCAATCAACGTAATGATGTTTAACTGACTAGGGCCAACTCCATCAATAGGTGATATCTTTCCTCCTAGGACGTGGTAAATCCCTTTAAACTGATTCGTATTTTCAATAGCCATAACGTCACGAATATCTTCAACAACACAAATTATTTTATGATTTCTTGATTGATTATTACAAATTTCACAAACTTCAACATCAGATATATTATGACAACTTTTACAGAATTTTATTTCGTCGCGCATCGAAGTTAATGCTTGAGATAGAAAGTGTGTTTGTTCCACTGGTTGTTTTAATAAATGTAAAACCAATCGCAAGGCCGTTCGTTTTCCTATTCCGGGCAGTTGTGATATTTCGTTTACCGCTTTTTCGAGAAGTTTTGATGAAAATTCCATTTTGCAAAGGTAATTAATTAGAAATTTATCAATTAGATAACGGGAGGATTTTATTTTAGACTTTTTTAGATTCAATTTTCTATTAACTAAAAACTTCTAACTTGTAACTTTTTTCTATTTTAGCCCAAATAAAAATAAAACGATGTCACCAATAGCTATTTTAACTTTAATCATTGTTTACTTTGGATTATTAATTCTGATTTCAAGGGTTGTAAGCAAGAAAAGTTCGGATAACGATACCTTTTTCAAAGCTAACAAAAACTCTAAATGGTATTTGGTAGCTTTTGGAATGATTGGAACGGCCATTTCTGGAATCACCTTTATTTCAGTTCCCGGAGAAGTTGGAAATCCCGATTTACAATTCAAATATTTTCAATTTATAATAGGCTGTGCCATCGGTTTTATTATAGTTGCCAAAGTGTTACTCCCTTTGTATTACCGAATGAATTTAACCTCGATATACGGATATATTGAACAGCGCTTGGGTGCAGTAAGTTATAAAACAGCAGCGACTATCTTTTTGATCGGAAGAACTATTGGCTCTGCTTTTAGATTGTATTTGGTTATTTTTGTATTACAACGTTATGTATTCGATTATTATAATGTTCCATTTGCAATAACAGTATTAATTTCATTAGGATTAATATTTGGGTATACCTATCGTGGCGGATTGAAAACTATAATCATTACCGATACTTTGCAGACATTCTTCTTAATCTCTTCCGTTTTTTTAACGATATATTTTATTTGTAACAGCTTGGATTATTCAATGATTGATGCTTTTGAGGCAGTAAAAAAAAGCAATTATTCAAGAGTTTTTTTCTTTGATGATTATTTTAAGGATACTTATTTCTGGAAACAACTACTGGGAGGGATTTTTATAACAATTGCTACCGTAGGATTAGACCAAGATTTAATGCAAAAAAACCTGAGTTGTAAAAACATTGCTGAAGCTCAAAAAAACATGTTCACTTTTACAGCAGTATTTGTATTAATAAATATTTTCTTTTTAAGTGTAGGAGCTTTGTTATATCTATATGCAGCTAAAAACAGCATTGAAGTTCCTATAGTAAATAATGTCCAAAGAACAGACTTGTTGTTCCCTGAGATTGCTATTAATCATTTGAGTATTATTCCAACTATTGTATTTTTGTTAGGATTAACAGCGGCTACATTTGCAACAACAGATAGTGCTTTAACAGCTTTAACCACCTCCTTTTGTGTAGATTTTTTAAGCATGGATAAATCCGAAAATCAAAATAACCCCAATACTGTTCGAACAAGACATTGGGTACATGTTGGTTTTTCGTTACTGATGTTTGTGGTCATTGTGATTTTTAATGCAATAAATGACAGATCTGTAGTTGATATGGTTTTTAAAATTGCATCCTATACTTATGGTCCTCTTTTAGGACTTTATGGCTTTGGTTTATTTATAAAAAATAAAACTGTTAAAGATCATTTCGTTCCAATAATATGTTTACTTGCACCTGCTATATGTTTATATCTGAATATAAACTCTAAATTATTGTTCGGAAATTATACGATTGGAAATGAATTAATCATCCTTAACGGTCTACTTACCTTTATTGGATTAGTAGCAATCAGTAAGCCAGCTACTACCCAAACCAAGTTTTAATATTGATTGGTAGTTAATAAGACTAAAGTACAAGCCTCTTCTACCTTAATGTTGTTGGATATTAAAAGTTGATAAAACTCGGGGTTTTCTGTACCAGGATTAAAAATAACACGTTTGGGTTTGATTTCTAAAATATAATTATAGTAATCTCGCTGACGCAGCGGATTTAAATACAATGTTACAGTATCAATATTTTTTAAAGGGATATTTTTGGTTCTAATAGAAACTCCGGCAACTTCTCCTTGGTTTTGCCCAAGAGCCATAACGGAATGTCCTTTTTCAACTAACATTGAAATGGCTTTAAAAGCATATCGTTCTGGTTTTGTCGAAGCACCAAGTACTAACGTTTTCTTATTTTTCATTTGCCAAAATTAGTGAATAATGTTTTTATTTTAACCTTGTGGTTTTATTCTTTATCTATCTTTGCCAGATATTAATCCTATTTTTAAAAAATGACTGTTTTTCTTAATACATTTCTAATATTACTAGGAGGTTTATTCTCTGTTTTAAATCCAATTGGAGTTATTCCTTTTTTTGTAGGATTGACGCAAGATTATAATAAATCAGAACGTTCAAGAGTTTCTTTTTGGACAGCTATAAACGTGGGAATTATTTTATTAATTTCATTTTTTGCTGGTGAATATGTTTTACGTTTTTTTGGAATTACCATTTCTGCATTGCGAATAGCCGGAGGAATATTAATTGCAAGTTCTGGATTTGGTTTGTTGAATGCCAATCCTAAAAAAAGAAAAGGAATTAGTAAAGAAGTAGAAGAAGATTTACAAAACCGAAATTCAATTGCACTAACACCACTTGCTATGCCAATGCTTGCTGGACCTGGTTCTATATCATTATTGATTGCATTCAACCAAGATCATACTAGCACTTTAGAAATTTTAGCTTCTTCATTTTCAATCATTATCGTATCACTTTTGATATTTTTCATTTTAAGAAGCGCTCATTATTTAGCAAAATATTTAGGGGCTTCAGGAATTGTAGCTATTTCTAGAATTGTTGGCTTTTTAACTGTAGCCATTGGAATCCAATATATCATCAGTTCAGTTTTGACAATAATTAGAGGAATTTAAACATGATTTAAATCTGTAACAACTCATTATCACATAATACATTTTCAAGCAATTTCTATCAAAATACTATTCCGAAAGGCTGGTAAATAATTTATTATTAAAGTTTGTTTTCATTTTAATTAACTACATTATCAAAAGTAGTATTAAACGAAAAAATCCCGAACAGCTGCTCGGGATTTTATATTTATGTGCTAAAATCTACTAGTAAAATTCTAATCTATTGTCATCAATTTTAGCATCTGACTTCAAGGCTGGGAAAACTCTACCCGAGGCTTGAGCAGCATTTGCTTTTAACTTCTTAACATAATCATCATAGTTTGGCAATTTAGGCGCTTTAGTTACGGATTTAGTCATTACTACATAGACACCAGAATTTCCTTCAACAGGAGCAGATACTTTGTTAGGAGCAGTTGCAAAAGCAGCACCAACTACTTTCGGCTCAGCACCTACATTAGCTAAACCAGAGTTTTCAACAGAAGCAGTAGGAGCATTTTGAACGGTTGTTTCATTAGCTTTAGCAATTGCATCTAATGACGAACCTTTCATTTTTGCCATAATTTTCTCTGCTTTCTTTTTATTTTTAATAATTCCTTCTACTGAAGGCTTAGCATCCTCGACTGTCATTAATCCTTTTTCATTGATTTTTTTCAAACGAGCAATGATGTTCCCAACATTAACAACTTCAAACCTTTTAACATCACCAACATTAGTATCTTTAGTATATGCCCACTTAATAATTTGTCTTTGGTTTCCAGCGGCACCAAATGATTCATCCATTGCTTTAGCTTTTATAGCAGGATTTACAGTCAATTTTGCCTTTTTAGCAACCGCCACAAAATCTTTATTCTTGTTAGCATCCATTTCAAATTGAGTTGCTTTTGTATAGACTTCATTTGAAGTAGCTTCAGATGGCTCAATTTTTTGAGCAACGGTAGCCAAACGAATTGCGTCTTGTTTATCGGTTACATTAATAATGTGATATCCAAATTCTGATTCTACTAAACCAATTTTTCCAACAGGATTATTGAAAACAAAATCATTGAATGGTTTTACCATTTGACCAGGACCGAAATAACCTAAATCGCCTCCTTGTTGAGCAGACGAATCATCAGAATTTGTTAGTGCCAACATCATGAAACTGCTTGGATTCGCTTGTGCTTGAGCCAATAATGTTTCTGCTTTTGCTTTGGCTTGTTCTTTAGTTCTTTTCTCTTTCTTGTTAGGTACTTTGGTTCCTTCCCAACTAATTAAGATATGACTAGCTTTAGCTTTCGCACCAGCTTTTCTTCCCATTGCTTTTGAAAGGCAATAGTATTTTCCGTTAATGTAAGGCCCATAAATTTCGCCAGCTGCTAAACCAAATAATTTATCTGCATGTTCCGCTGGTAAATCTTGTTTGGTTACATAAGTAGAGTCATATGGTTTATCAGAATTTGCTCCAACAAATTCAGCAACATTCTTTGCGGCAGTGAAACTTGGAATAGTATCATATTTTCCGTCTTTAAACTCTACTCTTCCGCTCAATAATCCGGTGATTTTAGCTTTTATTTCTTCTTCGTCTTTTGCTGAAGGTTTGTCTTCAATTACCACGTATTCAATTTCGCGAGTTTCTTCAGATTTGAATTTTTTCTCATTTTTTTTCATGTAATCCAAAACATCAGCATCGGTAACTTTTACATCGCTGTCTTTAATTGTTGAATATAAAACCGAAACATAATCAAAATTTACTTTATCAGCTTCCAATCTATATTTAAATTTTCCATCAGCATTAGTAACGTACATACCCGCCTTAATCATGGTGCTGTATATTTGAAACTTAGAATTCACCTCAGCATCAGTTTGTCTATCTTGAAATGCTTTGGCTTGCTCAGGATTTGATTTGAAAAAGTCTTTAAACTTAGCTAAATCAAATTTACCTAATTGGTTTAAGAATTGCGGATTTTGACCAATATTAGGATCTTTTTTAAACACTTCGATAATATTATTTTCGCTAGTACGAATTCCTGCTTTTTCAAATTGATCGGTAAATAATGCCAACGCAATCTCTTGATCCCAAACCTGATTAGCGGCTTGTGTTTGAGTAGTTGAGCGTCCATTTTGACCATTCTTTTCAGCATTGGCTACTTTAATTCTAAATTGATCAAATGAAACGTCTTTCCCATTAATACTTCCCACGTTTTTAGACTGACTTCTCATCCCTTTTGTGAATAAATCTTGCACCACAAAAGCTAATAAAGCAAATCCAATAGCTAGTAAAAGTAATCCGGAACGTTTTCTAATTTTTTGTAAAACTGCCATTTTTATATCTGTTAATTTTTTATTTCAGTTTGCGAAAATACAATTATCTATGAAATATTTATAGAAGTTGTGTTATATTTTACGATAAAAAAGTTTTTTTTTTTTATTTTTAGTCTGAAATAGTCATTTTTACTACTTCTATTTTTGTATTTGTAGCTTCTTCAATTACAAAATGAAAGTTTTCAATCACTATTTTATCACCTTTTTCGGGTATTTCTTTAGACGAATTCACTATAAAGCCGCCAAGCGTTCCATAGGAATCATTTTCGGGTATATTCAATTTGTATTGCTCGTTAATATATTCTACGTCCAATCGTGCAGAAAAAAGATACGTATTCACATCAATCTGTTTTTCTATAAGCGCTTCATCGCTATCATGTTCGTCTTCAATCTCACCAAAAAGTTCTTCGATGATATCTTCAATAGTAATAATTCCGGCAGTTCCTCCATATTCATCCAGAACAACAGCGACACTTTTTCGCTTTTTTGTTAATAGATTCAACCCATCTTTTATAAAGATTGTTTCGGGAACAAACTCTACTGGAATTAAAATTGACTTGATACTTTTTGGTTTTTTAAACAATTCAAACGAATGTACATATCCAATAATATCATCAATAGAATTCTCATAAACTATAATCTTGGAATAACCAGTATTTATGAATAATTCTCTCAATTCAGCAATAGAATCGAAGACATCAATTGCCGCTAATTCAGTTCTTGGCGTCATAATATCACGTGCCTTCACTCCTGAGAATTCGAGAGCATTTTGAAATATTTGAATTTCTGAATCGACTTCTTCATGATCTTGAACAGAACTCATTTGCTCGTTAATGTAATTTCCTAATTCAACTTTACTAAAAAAAGAAGGTACATAATCGCCTTCGGTGTTAAAGAATTTTTTAAGAATAAAATCAGAAATCCAAATTACAAATGTGGATATAAAATTGAAGGTGATGTAAAATATATAACTTGGTATCGCAAAAAATTTCATCAAACTATTAGAATAGACTTGAAAAAATACTTTTGGCAAGAACTCCGAAGTGATTAATACGATTAAGGTTGAAATTAGTGTTTGAATCAATAAACTTGCAAAGTTAGATAACTGAAAAGGAAATGATTGAATCCATTTCATTACAATATCTCCCATAAAAAAACCATAAACAACCATAGAAATGTTATTTCCTACAAGCATGGTTGCAATAAACTTTGATGGTTTTTCAGTAAGTTTTGTTAGTATGTTGGAAAGAAAATTATCTTGTTTTTTTTCGATTTCGAGATAGATTTTGTTTGAAGAAACAAAGGCTATTTCCATTCCAGAAAAGAAAGCACAAAGAAGTAAACAAATTATAATAATAGCTACTTCCATAATAATTATTTGGAATTATTTTGTTTGTCTCGAGCTTCAAATTTTTTAGCAAATTTACTTCTAAAAAAGAATGTAAAAAATGCCAAACCAGCAAGAATAATGCTTAACCAAGGTTTATCGACATCATTCCATTTGGAAGCAGCATCATAAACCATAACAAAACCGATAACCAAATAAATGTACTTTGTAATATTAAGATAATTCATATATTATTGTTTTTCAACTTCTCCAGAAACATTTTGAGAATTGATAATTTTAAAATCTTTACTAAAATCAATACCTTCGCCAAAAGAAACCCCTTTTGGGTCTGTAAATTTATATCTTTTTTCGGTATAAAACCATTCATTTTTTTGGTCAAAATATAATTGTTCCGTTTCAAAGATTTGCCCGGTTTCATTTGTGATTTTGACTTTGCCTTGCAAGTCGATTAAATCTGTATTCTTGAAAGTGACAGCATATTTTGAATTCACAAACGTTCTTTTACCGTGATCATCGTATAGCGTCACATTCACGCCTTTTGGAAATTCTGTAAAAGGAAATTCCACACTAGCATAGTCAAGCATTTTTGGGCTAATTAAAATTGATTTTATCTTGCCCGAATCAGTATACTTTATATTGATTGAATCGGCTTCTCCGCTCGCATTAAATTCGGCAAAAGTAGATTTTTGAACTTCTTTAAAATTGTCCTTACAAGAAAAAAGCGTGCAAACAACCAATGCGGTTAAGATGCGAACTATTATTTTTCTTTGGATAGGAATCATTATTTTAAAATTGAACTGTTTGATTGATCCAACAACGCAAATGCACCGATTTTACTTTACTTTTAGAATCAAAAACTACATTTTTTAAATAGTCTTTCGACATATTTTCGGCTGTAATTTTATATCTTGGCTCAATATTGATAGCTTTCAAGGCCGTATCGGATGCCAATTTATACATTCCTTTTTTCTCAATATCAGTAGAAGCGCAGTCATTAATAGCGTTTGCATATAAATTTGCCAGAAAAATATAATATTTGCCATTTGAAGGATTATTTTCCATGGCAACTAACATCATTTCTTTTGATTTGGCTTTATCAGAACTCGCTAAAATAGAGGCCAGGGTGTATGCCGTTGTAGCTTTTTCATTTTTATCGGAAGTTAATTCAATAGATTCTTTAAAAAAAGCTATTGATTTATCTTGATTTCCCGTATTCAAATAGTAGGTAGCCAAGTAATAAGCCGATTTAGAGGATGGTTTGGTATTGTGCAGCTCTAATGCAATCGTTTCAAATATAGGTTTATTATTGCATTTAACTGAAAGTGCTTGAGCAGCAGCCAACAACCAATTTACATCCGATTTATTACTTTCAAAGTTTTTTTGTGCATAGGGAACTAAATTTTCACAAATCAATAGATTTTGCATATAAGAATCCATGCCCGATGCCACTCTACTATACTCATTTATTTTGGCAGGAAACTGTAGTCGATTGAACTCAAGCAATGAATTAATATCAGTATATTTTTCAAGTAAATTATCAATGCTGATTGAAGATTTTTCTAATTTATATTTTTCAAAATACATTTCAAAATAAATCAAAAGTGCTTGCGGATTTGAAAATGATTTTTTTTGTTTACTAAAGGCCTGATCTAAATAACTGTATATTTCATCATTTGTTCCAACTTTACTTTCATATAAAGCCATAGCTCTTTTTTCAAAATTACCATTTCTGTTTTCAGGAAAGTTTTTGTCGAATTGATTGTAAAGTTTAAGTAATTCTCGAACCTCTTTTTCTTTATCTTTAGAATCGGCAATTTCGATATTATATTGCAAAACTTTATTTCCTAGAAGATAAACATTTTCACTAAAAGAGGGACATTCAACCTTTATTTCATTCCAAACCTCATTCGCTTTTTCATAATCATTTTCGGCAATAAATTGACTTAATTGTTTTTCTTTAGTCCCACAATTTTCCTTCTGCGCACTGGCAAAAAAGGTTAAAAACATATACAAAAGAAAGAACACTTTAGTTTTCATACCATTATAAAATTAAAATTAATTATATTTTCTTTTAATAAACCATTGATCATTTAATGATAAGCCAATACTAAAATTCATGTAATTTTCTTTCACCAATCCTGCCGACTGAGTTCCTCTGTTACCCAATTCAAATCCGAAATTAACATTAGAGAACGTTCCTCGTAATGGCAATCCTAAACCTAGTGTTAATGCTGCATCTTTGATAGATTGGTCATTGATAATTAAACCTGTGTTTTCATATCTAAAACCTCCTCGATAAACAACTTTATTAAAAAAATTATTATATGATTTATAGTTAGGGATATAATAACCCCCAAGGACAAATCTTGTTGAATTTTCATACCTCACCGTTGTGACATCATTAAAACGACTACCAAAACTGCTAGTTCCTTGCTTGGTTATTTGAGTTCCGATGATCCATTTTTTTACTTCTCCAATTCCGATCCCGAAAGTAAACTTAGATGGTAATTTCAAAATTGTGTTATCTACAGGAACATCTACTACATCGCCAAGAACTGATTCTACAGTACCACTAAATGCTTGAATCAATGCTAATGTTCTGCCATTACTTAAATACAAATTAGCCTCTGGAGAATATGTCAAACTTGAAAAAAGTGAAATCTTTTTATTCAATTTTGATTGATAAGAAAGTCCCATATTAAAATTAACGCCTCTAACTTGAGAACTATTAATCTCTCTAGTGCCATACTGTATTTGGGTTCCGTCGGGCATATATTGCATACTAATAGTTTTAGTATTAATCTTTCCAAAATTATATTGAGCATCGGCTCCGAAACTTAATTTTTTAGAAATTTTAAATCCTAATCCTAGAAAAACTTTATTAATTCCACCATCACCACTGTAATAATTATCGGTTCTAAAACCACTACCATCAGTAACTGAATTTCCTACGTTATATCCGACCGACGAATAGGGAATCAATCCAAAACCAACACCGATTCTTTTTAATGGCAATCCAACAGCTAGATAATCAAGGGTAGTTCTTTTTGCTTTTTCGGTTTGCGAATCAGAACTTAACTTATTGACAGAGACATTACCTCCCAAAGCATATGTAGTTAATCTTAAACTAGAATACATCGCAGGATTTTCTATATTCAAGTGAATACTATCTGGTATAATAGACAATCCACTCATGGAACGATTTTCGATTGTCCCTCTAAAACGAACTTCTCCTATTCCGTAAAATGAATACGGCGAGGAAGTACCCTGTTGAGCAACTAAAACTACCGAAAAAAGTAAACTAATACTTACTATAAATTTTTTAATCATCGTGATTGTATTGAAAAATTTGGTTTAAACTTTCTAAAAGAAAATTTGAATTGGCAAATATGGTATTTTTTAATCGTTCAGCCAAAAAATCTGCATCTCCACCCGTTAAAATTATGATAAAGTTATCATTTCTATTTAAATTGAAGTTAATAAACCCATCTAATTCCATAAGCACCCCATTAATTACTCCCGAATGTATCGATTGTTCTGTAGAATTCCCTATGAGTTGCTTTGGTGCATTGATTGACAATAGTGGTAATTTTGCAGTATAGCTGTGTAATGATTCATATCGTAGTCTAATTCCTGGCGAAATTGCTCCTCCAAGATAGTTGTCCTCGGCATCTACATAATCATAAGTAATGCAGGTTCCTGCATCGATTATGAGCCTGTTTACATTGGGATACTGTAATACAGCGCCAGATGCCAAAATCATTCTATCAACTCCAAGCGTTTCAGGAGAAGCATACAAATTTTTAAAAGGAAATCGACTTTGCTTACTAATAAATACCACGATAAGCAAAGCATTAAACTCTAAAAAGTCTTTTTCAGTAAGTTTTCCAACAGAAGAAATAACCAAATCCGTAATTTTTGGAAAGTTTATTATAATTTTATTTAGTGAATTTTTCCAATCCGAGTAGTTAATAATTTCTTTGTATACTATTGTATTCTGTTCAAAAACAGCCCCTTTAATTTGCGTATTTCCTACATCGATGGCTAAAAGCATAGTTGTTGATTTGTGATGCAAAGTTACAAATAGATTTTTTTTAAAATTTGTTTTGGATAAATTAAAAATGATTCTATATTTGCACCCGCAATGAAGCTCATTGAACTCCGACAAAAATTAAGAGTATGATGGCTTAGTGGCAAGGTACCTTAGCTCAGATGGTAGAGCAATGGACTGAAAATCCATGTGTCCCTGGTTCGATCCCTGGAGGTACCACTTAAATTTCCCTAATAACTTTAAAACAAAGTAGTTAGGGATTTTTTGTTTTCTGTGCAATCAATTTTATACCCCCTCATGATTGTTTTTCATAGATTTCGAATAACATCCTTGCAATTGAGTTGATTAAGTCTTTTTTGTACTTCTGCTTAAAAAGAAGATAAATTCCTCAAGATTTCTGTAACATTACAAACATTCTACTTACTAATAACATAAATTTGACCACGAAATAAAACCGTTATGCTTGTTTATCTACGATTATTAAGTGAAAGTTTTGGCTTTGCAATGAACGCATTGCGAAACAACAAGTTGCGTACGCTACTCTCGCTTCTCGGCGTTACAATTGGAATATTTTCTATAATTGCTGTTTTAGCCGCAGTTGATTCATTAGATCGAAAAATTAAAAAAGATTTGAGCAGTTTAGATAAAAATACTATTTATTTATTTAAAGGTTCGTTTGGACCTTCAACTGTTCCCAGATGGAAACGGCAACAATTTCCTGATGTAACTTACACTGAATACGAGTACTTAAAAGGTGCACTTCCTGAAGCTCAAGAAATGTGTTACCAACTTTTTGTGAAAAATGAAATCATCAAATATGAAAAAAAATCCGTAAGTAGCGTTAATGTAGTTCCAGTTTCACATGAATTTATAGACATTCAAGGATTAGAATTTTCAGAAGGTCGATTCTACAATGAAGCTGAGGCTAATTCAGGTGCCGCAGTGGTTGTAATTGGAGATGAACTAGCTAATAGCCTTTTTGAAAATGTAGATCCAATTGGAAAGCAAGTACGTTTATATGGACAGCGCTTCACTATAATAGGCGTATTAAAAAAGCAAGGCGCAGGAATGTTTGGCGACAGTAATGATACTTCTGCTTTTATTCCAGTAAATTTTTTACGCAGAATGTATGGTGATAATAACGATTCTATGACGCCTGTAATTGTAATTAAACCTCAAAAAAAGATTGATATGGACGCATTTAAAGCCGAAATATCTCAAAAGTTACGAGCATTGCGTGGAGTAAAAACAGGTGAAATTGATAATTTCTTCATCAATGTTCTTTCTGGTTTCACGGATTTATTGGACGGAATCATTGCAAACATGAATTTAGGAGGTTGGATCATTGCCGGATTTTCTCTACTTGTTGGAGGTTTTGGTGTCGCTAACATCATGTTCGTTTCAGTTAAAGAACGAACCAACTTAATTGGTATTCAAAAATCCCTTGGGGCCAAAAATCGATTTATATTATTTCAATTTTTATTTGAAGCAGTAATCTTATGTTTGATTGGAGGATTAATCGGAATTTTATTAGTCTGGTTAATTGCAATCGGGTTGACAAAACTATTAGACTTTGAGTTTGTCTTAAGTTTTAGTAATGTGATTTTGGGCTCTGGTTTGGCTATTGCCATTGGATTAATTGCTGGAATTTTACCGGCTATTTCTGCTGCTAAACTAGATCCCGTAGAAGCTATTAGAAGTGGAATGTAATGTTCATTTAGATTTCCATAATCAATTTTATACTGCCACTACGCCCTTAATATGAGGATGTGGATCGTACCCTTCTAACGTGAAATCGTCAAAAGTAAAATCAAAAATGTTTTTGATATTTGGATTCAATATCATTTTTGGAAGTGGTTTTGGCTCGCGTGATAATTGCAATTCAACTTGCTCAAAATGGTTGTTATAGATATGAGCATCTCCAAAAGTGTGAATGAATTCTCCTACTTGTAAATCGCAAACTTGAGCAACCATCATGGTAAACAGGGCGTAAGAAGCAATATTAAAAGGAACACCTAAAAAGATATCGGCACTTCTCTGATACAATTGACACGATAATTTACCCTCGGCTATATAAAACTGAAAGAATGCGTGACACGGTGGTAATGCGGCTTTTCCATTGGCTACATTTTCAGAAAATGATTTGGATGCATCCGGTAATACCGATGGATTCCAAGCAGAAACCAACATTCTTCTGCTGTTTGGATTGGTTTTTAACGTATCAATCAATTCGGTAATTTGGTCGATTTCTTCGCTGTTCCAATTGCGCCATTGGTGACCATATACTGGGCCTAAATCACCATTTTCATCAGCCCATTCATCCCAAATTTTAACCCCGTTTTCTTTTAAATACCCAATATTAGTATCACCTTTTAAAAACCATAGCAATTCATATACAATCGATTTTAAATGCAATTTTTTTGTCGTAACCATGGGGAAACCCTCGGCTAAATCAAAACGCATTTGATAACCAAATACACTTTTGGTTCCGGTTCCGGTTCGATCGCCTTTTTGAGTTCCATTTTCTAAAACGTGCTTTACTAAATCGTGGTATTGTTTCACTTTGAAAAAGTTTATAAGTTTATGATTTTAAATGATTAAGATTCTCGTTTGGATATTTCATCTCTTATGCGAGCTGCTTTTTCATAGTCTTCGTCTTGAACGGCTCCTTCTAACAAATCGTGTAATTCTGATAAACTTTGTTTTTTGTATGCGTTTTCAGAAATCGAATCGCTATTTTCAATACCAAAGGTTTCAGGAGTTGAAAGAACATCGTCATCTGATTTGTCAACTTCTGATTCGTCAGAATTAATGTTTAAATAAATTCCAGCCTTGTCTAAAATATTTTTATACGTAAAAATAGGCGCCGAAAAACGCAATGCTAAAGCAATAGCATCGGAGGTTCTAGCGTCTACAATTTCCTCTATTTTGTCTCTTTCACAGATGATACTCGAATAGAAAACACCATCAACAAGTTTGTGAATGATGACTTGTTTGACTACTATATCGAATCGGTCGGCAAAACTCTTAAACAAATCGTGCGTTAACGGGCGTGGTGGCTTAATTTCCTTTTCTAGAGCAATGGCAATCGATTGTGCTTCGAAGGCTCCAATGACTATAGGCAATTTTCGTTCGCCATCCACTTCATTCAAAATTAGGGCGTAAGCACCATTTTGAGTTTGGCTGTAGGATATTCCTTTTATCGTTAGTTTTACTAAACTCATAGTATTTTGTTTTGCCACTAAGGCGCAAAGTCACAAAGTTTTGTTTACAAATTGTCTTTTGATAACTGATTTCTATTCAATACAGTTTACCGCTTAGCCCTGATAGCAGCAAGTAGCTGGCAATTAAATTGACACTACTGCGAATAGCAGGAATACGGAATGCAAAGTAACAAAAAGTTTCGCTTCTAAAAATAAAAAAATAAGCTACCCAAAAATAATTTTAGATAGCTTAATGTATTTTGCTTTCGTTATTGTTAACCGTTATTGGCTTTGAATTCTTTAAGTTTTTGAGTCAATCTCGGAACAATATCAAAAGCATCGCCAACGATACCATAATCGGCTACTTTGAAAAAAGGAGCTTCGGCATCGGTATTGATAACCACTTTTACTTTAGAAGAGTTGATTCCGGCTATGTGTTGAATGGCACCAGAAATTCCAATGGCGATGTATAAATTCGTCGCTACCGGTTTTCCGGTTTGACCCACGTGTTCGCTATGAGGACGCCATCCTAAATCGGATACTGGTTTAGAACAAGCGGTTGCTGCTCCTAGAACGGTAGCTAAATCCTCTAGGATTCCCCAGTTCTCAGGACCTTTCAATCCACGACCACCTGAAACTACAATATCGGCATCGGCAATGGTCACTTTACCAGTTGTTTTTTCAACAGATTCTACTTTTACGCTAAAATCGGCATCATTCAAGCTTGGCGTAAAATCTTCTTCGGTTAACGACACATTATTTTCAACCAATCCAAAAGAGTTTTTCCCGATAGATAACACTTTTATGTCTGTTGCAATTTCTGTAATATTGAAGGCTTTGTTAGAAAAGGCCGTTCTTTTTACTTGAAAAGGAGACGTTGAAATAGGCAAACCCACTACATTGGATGCAAAACCTGCTTCAAGTCCTACAGATACTAGTGGAGCCAAATACAAACTATCGGTGGTTGAAGAAAGTACAATTACTTTTGCTCCTTCTTTTTGGGCAGCTTGTTTCACTACATCGGCATAGGCTTTGGCATTGAAATTGGCTAATTTATCGTTAGTTACTTTCAATACTTTATCGACACCATAGCTGGATAATTCGGAAACATTTACAGCATTAACGGTTACAGCAGTTACTGTTGTACCTAAAGATTCGGCTACTTTTTTAGCATACGAGGCCAATTCGAACGCTACTTTTTTTATTTTTCCGTCTGCTGATTCAGCGTAAATTAATAAAGACATTTTTTCTAATTTTTAAGAATTCGTAATTCGTAATTTTTTATTTGTAATTAAATTACTTTTGCTTCATTGTGTAAGGCGTTTACTAAACCGTCTAAATCGTCTGCGGCGAATAATTTTACAGCCGATTTTGGTGCTGGTTTTTCAAATTTCACTGCTTTAGTGTTGTTGTTAGCACCCACTGGTTCTAAAACGGTTAATACTTTGGTTCTTGCCGTCATAATGCCTCGCATGTTTGGAATGCGCAAGTCTTTTTCCTCTACTAATCCTTTTTGTCCACCAATTACCAATGGAAGTGTCGCTGAAATGATTTCTTTCCCGCCATCAATCTCCCTAGCTGCTTTTGCAGAAGAACCATCAACGGTAAGCTCGATGCAAGAATTAACAAAATTGTAACCAAGTAAACCTGCTAACATTCCTGGCACCATTCCACCATTGTAATCTAGCGATTCTTTTCCACAAATCACTAAATCATAACCTCCCGATTTTACCACTTCGGCCAATTGTTTCGCTACAAAAAATCCATCGGTAGGATTGGCGTTTACACGAATAGCTTCGTTAGCACCAATGGCTAATGCTTTTCTTAAAGTTGGTTCAGTATCAGCACCGCCAACGTTAACCACAGTTACATTGGCTCCTTGCTGCTCTTGAAACCAAATAGCTCTTGTTAAGCCGAATTCATCATTAGGATTGATAACATACTGCACCCCATTAGTATCAAATTCTGAATCATTATTCACGAAGTTGATTTTGGAAGTAGTATCAGGAACATGACTGATGCAAACTAATATTTTCATTATATGTGTGATTAAAAATTTCTTTGGCAAAAGTATAAAATATATTTCTATTTTTTATATGCACGCATAATATTTTTTATATAAAAGTCAGTATTATATCGATTTCGCTGCTTTTGGTTGACGCCCTTAAAACAGATTTAACTTTTGTTGAAGCGCTAAAGTGGTCTGATGTTATTGTATTATTTAAGTTTATTATGTTTTTTTGTCATATTTAATTTTTACTTTTGCTATCCAAAATTGTCCTTCGACTGGGCTCAGGATTAAAAAACGATAATAAAGATATGAGAACAATACAATTTAGAGAAGCAATTGCTGAAGCGATGAGTGAAGAAATGCGTCGTGATGAAGCCGTATATTTAATGGGTGAAGAAGTTGCCGAATACAATGGTGCTTATAAAGCATCTAAGGGAATGTTAGATGAATTCGGCCCAAAACGTGTCATTGATACTCCAATTGCAGAGTTGGGATTTGCTGGAATTGCAGTAGGTTCTGCCATGAATGGTTGTCGTCCGATTGTAGAATATATGACGTTCAACTTTTCATTAGTAGGTATTGACCAAATTATTAACAACGCAGCTAAAATGAGGCAAATGAGTGCTGGACAGTTTCCTATGCCGATGGTTTTTCGCGGACCAACAGCCTCTGCTGGACAATTAGGTGCGACGCACTCACAAGCTTTTGAAAACTGGTTTGCGAACACTCCCGGATTGAAAGTGGTAGTTCCATCTACAGTTTATGATGCCAAAGGTTTATTAAAAGCTGCTATTCGTGATAACGACCCTGTTATTTTCATGGAATCGGAACAAATGTATGGCGATAAAGGTGAAGTACCAGATGGAGAATACATTATCCCGTTAGGAGTTGCCGATATCAAAAGAGAAGGTACCGATGTAACAATTGTTTCTTTTGGAAAAATCATTAAAGAAGCCCATATTGCAGCCGATGAATTAGCTACAGCAGGAATTTCGTGTGAAATTATCGACTTGAGAACCGTTCGTCCAATGGATTATGATGCGATTATCAATTCGGTTAAGAAAACGAATCGTCTAGTAGTTTTGGAAGAAGCATGGCCTTTTGCCAGTGTGGCTTCAGAAATCACGTATATGGTTCAAGATAAAGCATTCGATTATCTTGATGCACCTGTTCAAAGAATTACCACAGCAGATACTCCAGCGCCTTACTCTCCTACTCTATTAAAAGAGTGGTTACCAAATGCCGCCGATGTTGTTAAAGCTGTCAAAAAAGTTATGTACAAATAATATTAAACTATTATATTTGAGGCTTCATCAGAATTAAATTTGATGAAGCTTTTTTTTTGCCATTATGAACAAAATATTTTTATACCTTCTTTTAATCGGATTAATAAATCTAAGTTTCTCTCAAACAAAAGTCAGCGGGGTCATTATAGATAATAAAAATCAACCTATTTCCTACGCAAACATCGTTTTTAAAGGTTCTAATGAAGGAACGGTAAGTGATGAAAATGGTAAGTTCTATTTAGAATCCAATAAAAGTTACACGGCTATTGTGGCTGCTTTTGTTGGCTATACAACTAAAGAAATAACTTTAGACAAAGCGGTCAATTACAACATGAAAGTGGTTCTATCAGGAGAACAAGTCCTTCAAGAAGTGGTAATATACAATGGCAAAACTTCCAAAAAGAATAATCCAGCTTTACGAATTTTGAGAAAAATATGGGAGCGTAAAAGAAAGAATGGTTTACGAATGTTTGATCAATATCAATATCAAAAATACGAAAAAGTAGAATTTGATTTGAATACTATTGACAGTGCTTTTATGAAACAAAAGGTTTTTAAAGGAATGGAATTTGTATTCAAGCGCGTTGACACTTCCAAAGTTACCGGAAAAACCTACCTTCCTATTTTCATTAATGAATCACTTTATGATGTTTATGGGGATAATAAATTGAATAAAGAAAAATCTATCATTAAGGCCAATAAAAATTCGGGTTTGAGTAATGGCGATGGCGTAAACACCTTTATTAAAGATTTGTACAATGACTATAACATTTACAACAACCACTTAAACTTCTTTGACAAAAGTTTCACAAGCCCCATTTCCACTACCGGAATAGATGTATATAACTATGTGCTGCGCGATAGTGCATTTGTTGACAAAAAATGGTGTTACAACATTGTATTCTACCCAAGAAGAAAAAATGAACTTACTTTTAAAGGAGATTTTTGGGTAAATGATTCCACTTTTGCTATCAAAACGATTAATATGGCAGTTTCCAAAAGTGCTAATATCAATTGGATTAAAGATATTTACATCGAACAAGAATTTGATGTAGTCAATGATTCGGTATTTTTATTGACAAGAGATTATATGATGTCTGACTTTGCTTTAAGTAAAAAAGAATCTTCCAAAGGAGTTTATGGTAAAAGAACAACACTATTTAGGAATCATAAGTTTAATGAGCCTAAACCCGAAAAATTTTACAAAGAAGAAATTAATTTTATAGACAATGAAGTCTTCAAGAAAGATGATGCTTATTGGGAGCAAAACCGATTTGAAAAACTCAATAAAGATGAAATTGGGGTCTATAAAATGTTAGATACTTTAAAAACAGTCAAGAAATTCAAGCAAATGTATAATCTGGTTTCTATTCTTGGTAGTGGCTATATTCAAAAAGATCATTTGGATATTGGACCGCTATTTTCTACCGTAGGATTCAATGTTGTAGAGGGATGGCGACTTCGTGTGGGTGGAAGAACTTATTTTGGACATAATGACAAATGGCGATTACAAGGGTATACAGCATACGGGTTTAAAGACGATAAATTCAAATATGGTTTTTCAGGAAAATGGATGGTTGATACCAAAAATAGAATTATTATTTCAGGTGGAAACAGAAGGGATGTCGAACAAATTGGCGCCAGTTTAACAACTACTAACGATGTTCTTGGTCGAAGTTTTGCGTCGTCTAGCGTGTTTAGTTCGGGCACCAATGGTAAATTAACCAATATTAATATAACTACAGCTTCTATCGAAGTTGAACCCGTTAAAAATTTAATTTTACAAAGCGGATTTTCATACAGAACTTTAGAAACAGCCTCACCGACATTTAGTTTAGACTATTATACCGATGATACCCATACTACTACTAAGAGTTTAGTTAAACAGTCAGAAGTAAATCTTCAAGTAGAATATACGCCTAAGAAAAAAACGGTTGGTTATGGTGTTGAACGAACAACTGTAGACAGTCCTTACAGCAGATTTTTCGTGAATTATAGTCAGGGATTTAAGGGATTAATGAACAGCGATTTTGATTATAGCAAGCTTCAGTTATATTACAAACAACCTCTATTAATTGGACCATTAGGAAGAACCGATGTTACGGTAGAATTAGGTAAAACTTTCGGAAAAGTTCCGTTGGGATTAATGAGTGTTGTTCCGGGAAATCAAACGTATTTCATCATCGGAAATACGTTTAGCAACTTAAATTTCTACGAATTCGTTACCGATAGATATGCTACACTGCAATGGCAACATAATTTTCAAGGTCGATTATTTTCAAGAATTCCAATGATAAAAAAACTTAATTGGAGAGAAATTATTGGAGTAAGAAGCGTCTACGGCGATATTTCAGATGAAAATAAATTACTAAATGCCTCTGGTTTAACTTACAAAGCACCAACGACACCTTATTGGGAATATAGCGTTGGAATAGGAAATATCTTTAAAGTATTTCGAATTGACGCTAGTTGGAGAGGAAATTACCGAGATATGCCAGGCACAAACAATTTCACTATTAAAGGAGAATTTGGATTTTATTTTTAATTCCAATTTATTTCTAATTCTACTTTTATGCATGAAGCAATTACTTTCTTGACATCTCAAGACAAGACCTTAAAATTCATTCTTGATACTTTTGGAAAACCAGTAATTCAAAAAAGAGAGCAAGGTTTTGCCTCCCTATGTCTCATCATTTTAGAACAACAAGTTTCGATAGCTTCTGCAAAGGCGTGTTATGTAAAACTAGAAAAGCATTTTGGAACAATTTCCTCAGAAATCATATTCAATTGCGAAGATTCAGAGCTACGAAATTGTGGGGTTTCCCGACAGAAAATAAGTTATCTCAAAGATTTAGCTTCAAAAGTACATTCGAACCAAATCGATTTTGAAAGTTTCCAACAAAAAACAGAAGACCACATTCGTAAGCAATTGATAGCTATTAAAGGTGTCGGAACATGGAGTGTTGAGGTTTATTTAATGTTTTGTCTACAATCTCCAGATATTATTCCACTTGGAGATATCGCTATCAAAAACACCTTGAAAGAATTGTATAATTGTCAAACTGCAGACGAAATGCAAAAGCTTTCAGACCAATGGAAGCCTTATCGAACTTATGCTTGCTTTATAATCTGGCATTATTACCTTAAAAAGAGGAACAAAATTTAAATAAAACTAACAATACTTTAGGTCCAAATCCCAATATATCTTGAATCTGCATTGGAAAATAGAATTTGATTTTTGAGATTTCTTAAGGAAACTATACATATTTAGCACATTTGATTTTATAAAAAACCTACATGTTGCATAAGTTCTTAAAATTTTGTTATTTTTGCACCCGATAAAATTTATAACAAAAATTATATTTATGGAATCAATGATGATTTATGTGCCAATAATAATGGCGTTAATTGGGTTAGCTTTTATGGCAATCAAAAGATCTTGGGTTTTAAAACAAGATGCTGGTGATGGAAAGATGAAAGAAATTTCTGATTACATCTATGAAGGTGCTTTAGCTTTCCTAAAAGCAGAATACCGTTTATTAGCCATTTTTGTGGTTGTAGCAAGTATTGTGTTGGCAGGTATCACTTTTTTACCTGGAGTTAAAACCGATATATTAATTGTTGTAGCCTTTGTTTTTGGTGCTTTCTTTTCGGCATTAGCTGGAAATATGGGAATGAAAATCGCTACCAAAACCAATGTAAGAACGACACAAGCTGCTCGTACTAGTTTACCACAAGCGTTAAAAGTTTCTTTTGGTGGTGGAACCGTTATGGGATTAGGTGTTGCAGGTTTAGCTGTTTTAGGATTAACAGGATTTTTTATTGTTTTCTATACCATCTTCATGAAAGGTGCTTGGACAAATAGCGAAGACATGACTAAAGTATTGGAAACTTTAGCAGGATTTTCTTTAGGTGCTGAATCTATTGCATTGTTTGCACGTGTTGGTGGTGGTATTTATACCAAAGCTGCCGATGTAGGTGC